>NZ_CP066265.1:5012500-5295000 GCF_023278085.1 Pseudomonas syringae
CCCCTATCGTTCCTCACGCTCTGCGTAGGAATGCCCATCGTGACGCTCCGCGTCACACATTCAGGATCGGACGCAGAGCGTCCAGACAGGCATACCCACGCGGAGCATGGGTACGATGGTATTCCTGAGATCCCCTATCGTTCCTCACGCTCTGCGTGGGAATACCCTTCGTGACGCTCCGCGTCACACATTCAGGATCGGACGCAGAGCGTCCAGACAGGCATACCCACGCGGAGCATGGGTACGATGGTATTCCTGAGATCCCCTATCGTTCCTCACGCTCTGCGTAGGAATACCCTTCGTGACGCTCCGCGTCACCTGCACACTGAAAAGATCAACTGCCCTCGGTGCCCTGCGCTTCTTCGAAGAAATAATCCTTCCAGCTCGCGGCCTTGTTTTTCAGCACACCCAGTTCATGCAGCTTCTCGGCGTAGATGAAGGTGCGCTGCGGGGTGATGGTGAAATCGATTTCCGGGTCGGAGACGATTTTCTCTACCAGCGGCAACGGTAGTTTCGATTGCTCGACGCGAATGTAGGTCTGCGCGGCAGCCGGCTTGTCGGCCTTGATAATCTTCTCGGCTTCGGCCAGTGCGTCGTAGAACGCCTTGTAAGTCTTGGGGTTTTCGTCGTGGAATTTTTCGGTGGTGTAGAGCACGTTGAACGTCGCCTGACCACCCAGTACGTCATAGGAACTGAGCACCTTGTGCACGTTGGGGTTTTCCAGCGCCTGATACTGGAACGGCGGGCTAGAGAAGTGCGAGTTGATTTCCGAGCCGCCGGCCAACAGCGCAGCGGTCGCATCCGGGTGCGCCAGGCTGACCGAGATGTTGTCGAATTTCTTGTAGTTGTCATTGCCGAACAGCTTGGCAGTCTCGATCTGCAAGGTGCGCGACTGGAAGCCCACGCCCGCAGCCGGTACGGCGATGCGGTCCTTATCGGTGAAGTCCTTGAGGGTCTTCACGTTGGGGTTATTGGTCAGCAAATAGTTGGGCATCGAGCCCAGCGAAGCGATGGCCTTGACGTTCTGCTTGCCCTTGGTGCGGTCCCAGACGGTCAGCATCGGCGGCACGCCTGCCGAGACCACGTCCAGAGCGCCGGCCAGCAGCGCCTCGTTCATCGCCGTGGCGCCGGAGATGCTGTTCCAGTCGACCTTGATGTCCAGGCCCTGCTCCTTGCCGTGTTTTTCGATCAACTTCTGATCGCGCACCACGTCGAGGATCAGATAGCCGATGCCGAACTGCTGAGCGATGCTGATCTTGCCTTCAGCCTGAGCGCCGCCGCTGAGCAGCGCGCCAAACAGGCCAAGTGTCGCCGCCAACACAGTCAGTGCCGGGCGTTGAAATGCAGTTTTCATGGGGTTCTCATCCTGATGATTCAAAAAAGACGGCGTTTCAACGCTGCATGCCCCAGCGTTTGACGGTCAGGCGCTCGATGTTGGCAAACAGCAGGTTCTCGACCAGCAGGCCGATGAGGATCACCGCTGCCAGACCGGCAAAGACCTTGTCGGTATACAGTTCGTTACGGTTCTGGAAGATGTACCAGCCCAGACCGCCCTTGCCGGACGACGCGCCAAACACCAGCTCAGCGGCGATCAGCGTGCGCCAGGCAAACGCCCAGCCGATTTTCAGACCGGCGAGAATCGATGGCAGCGCAGCAGGGATCAGGATGTGCCAGACAAAGCGCAGGCCTTTTAGACCATAGTTGCGCCCGGCCATGCGCTGGGTTTCCGAGACACCCAGAAAGCCCGCATAGGTATTGAGTGCCAGCGCCCACAGCACCGAATGCACCAGCACGAAGATCAGGCTGTTCTGCCCCAGCCCGAACCACAAAAGCGCCAGCGGCAGCAGGGCAATGGCCGGCAGCGGGTTGAACATGGCCGTCAAGGTGCTGAGCAGGTCGCGGCCCAGTTGGGTGGACACTGCCAGCGTGGTCAGGGCGAATGCCAGCACGATGCCGATCAGGTAACCCTGAATCAGCACGGTCAGGGAGATCCACACCTTGCCCGGCAACTCACCGGAAATCAGCCCGTCATAAAAAGCGGCGGCCGTTTGCAGAAAGCTCGGCAACAGCAGGTCGTTGTTCTGCAGACGCGCGGCCAGTTCCCAGATCACCGCCAGGGCGATCATGATGACGCTTTTGCGCACCCAGCTCAGTTGCCAGATGCGCTGCGCCAGCGGCAGATCGCGGGCCAGGTCTTCCTGCGTGAAAGGCTCCAGCGTGACTTCGTATTCTTCGCGAGCGGGAGGTGCGAGGCTCATGATTCGGGTTTCCCGGTAATCGTGTAGATAGGACGCGGAGCGTCCTGAAAGGCATTACCACGCGGAGCGTGGGAACGATCAAAGCAGTCACCTAGTAAGCGATCCGGATGTCCTGAAAATTCAGATCCTGCTCCACCGGGCCGGTTTCGCCTTCGTCGAACAACAGACGATGAATGCGTTGCGCCGTTTGCTGAAAGCCGACGCCGCCAAGGCTTTTCAGGTCGTACTGGTGGCTGTTGATTTCCGCCCTTACACGCCCCGGATGCGGCGACAGCAGCAAAATGCGATTGCCCACCACCAGCGCTTCCTCGATAGAGTGCGTGACGAACAGCAGCGTGAAGCGCACCTCGTCCCATAGCTCGAGCAGTTCTTCCTGCATCTTGCGGCGGGTCAGTGCATCCAGCGCGGCGAATGGCTCATCCATCAGCAGGATTTTCGGCTGCATGGCCAAGGCTCGGGCAATCGCCACGCGGGCTTTCATGCCACCGGACAAGGTGTGCGGATACGCGTCGGCAAAGGCGCTGAGGCCAACCTTTTCCAGGTAATAACGTGCGCGCTCCAGCGCTTCGGGACGCTTCAACGTGCGTGACGCCAGCAGCGGAAACATGACGTTCTCGATCACGGTTTTCCACGGCGGCAACTGGTCGAATTCCTGAAACACCACGATGCGGTCCGGACCCGGTTCGGTGACCTGATTACCTGCCAGGCGAATCTCGCCCTCGCTGGGCTGAATGAACCCGGCCACCGCTTTCAGCAAGGTCGACTTGCCGCAGCCGGACGGGCCCAGCAGGACGAAGCGATCAGACGGATCGACCTCGAAACTGACCTGATGCGTGGCCCGCACCACACGTTCCGGCGTGCGGTATTCAAGGCTGACGCCGCGGACTTGCAACAGCGCTTCAGCGTGCTGAACAGCCGGTTGCGGTGGGGCGTTCGTGCTGGCCGTGTGGCCTTGCGCGACAGCATTCATGAACGACTCTCCTGAATCAAAACGGCGCAGTGCCTTGAATGGTCGTGCGATGCAGTTTGCGTCGCAGATGGGCCGGGCAACCGGCAGCCAGATGGATCAGGGAGCGGTTATCCCAGAACACCATGTCGTTGGGCTGCCATTGATGCCGGTAGATGTGCTCGGGCTTCACGCTGTGGGCATACAGCTCGTTGAGAATCTGGCGACTTTCGTCTTCTGGCAGACCGAGAATGCGCGTGGTGAAACCCTCGCTGACAAACAGCGCCTTGCGACCTGTTTCAGGATGGGTGCGCACAATCGGGTGGCTGACTTCGACCACCTGAGCCAGTTGCTCGGCGGTCAGGGTCGGACGCCAGTTGGCGGCGTTATGACCCTCGGCGTAGCGCGCGGTGTAACTGTGCACCGCAGAGCGCCCTTCCACCGCATCGCGCAGGTGTTGCGGCAACGTATCCCACGCCTGATGCATGTCGGCAAACAGCGTATCACCGCCTTCACTCGGCAATTCCTGGGCGTACAGCATCGAGCCCAGGCTCGGCAGCTCTTTGTAAGACAGGTCCGAATGCCAGTATTTACCGGCATCGCCCAGGCCCACGGGCTTATCGTTTTCGACGATATTGGAAACGATCAGGATTTCCGGATGACCGGCCAGCAGAAACTGCTTGAGCACATGGATCTGCAACACACCGAAGCGGCGGCTGAAATCGACCTGCTGTTGCGGGGTGATCTGTTGATCGCGAAACACCACGACATGGTGATCCAGATGCGCCTGATGCACCCGAGCGAAGTCGGCATCGTTCAACGGCCTGGACAGATCCAGCCCAACGATTTCAGCGCCCACCTTATCGGTGAATGGACGCACATCAAACGATTGCGAAGCGATGTGAGTGGACGATGAAGCGAGGGAGGCTGCTGGCATGAGAACTCCGACTCCAGAACAGGTAAGACTGAAAGAAGGAACTGTATAGGTATAAGAAACAGAATTTAAATACCGTTGGGGAATATCGATAGCGCTGAATATTTCATCGATCTGTTAACTACCGTTAGCAACCACAAATGTGTCACAGCAGTTACATCCAAGTGTAAGACCTGCTTGCTAGGGTCGGCGCCTTATCCAAATCGAGTGAAGGCGCACGCTATGCGATCCAGTAAACCGGTTGCCCATGTCATGGTGTCTTCATTGATACTTTCGCTGCTTGCCGTATCAGTTCAGGCAGCCAGCCGCGCGGGTGACGACAGAATCAACGGTGTCGATCTGCTTTCCGGGTTCGACACGCTGTGGACGACCGGCGCGACCTGGGATACCGGTACGCCGACAGCACTGGGTCAGAGCCTGCTGCGGCGCAACCTGCAAATCGTGGTCGACCGCGCCAACTCGCGCACGCTGGCGCAGGAAACTGCCGCGTATTTCGATGACCGACGTGACCAGAGCTACAGCGCCATCAGCGGCCTGGGTTCGTTGAGCGCTGCCTATAAGGCTGGCGCGGGAGCCTTCACGACCATCACGCAATTCGACGACAGCAACAAAACCGTCAAATACGACGACAAAGGCAATGGCGCAGGCAGTTCGTCCTCGGCGCTGGGCAAGGTGGTCGATCTGGTCGGCGCGGTGCGCAACGATGCGTCCACCACGCCTGCCAAATCCCACTATTTGTACCCACGCCCATGGCGTCAGAGCCTGGACGGTCAAAGCCTGGCCTTCGTCGTCGCGCCCTCCCTGCGCCCGGCCGAAAGCACCACGCCCGCCACTGACTCGGGCTTCCCCAGCGGCCATACCAACGCTGCGTACCTGTCTTCCTACGCGCTGGCCTATGCAATTCCCGAGCGTTTCAGCGAGTTGATGCTGCGCGCCTCGGAAATCGGCGATAACCGCATCGAAGCCGGCATGCACTCGCCATTCGACGTGATGGGCGGGCGCATCACGGCGACCTATTTCGCCATCGACAACCTGTCCAACCCGGCCAACGCCCAACTGCGCGCCGATGCGCGCGCACAGGCGCTGAGTTATTTCACGGCGCAGTGCGGCGGTGACGTCAACAACTGCATGGCGGCCATCGACCCGGCCACCGACCGCACCTCCCAGCACGCTCTGGACAAGGCGCTGTACACCTCGCGCATGACCTACGGCTTCGATCCGGTCGGCCCGACCAACCTGGCCGCCGTGGTGCCGACCAACGCCGAAGTGTTGCTGGAAACCCGCTTCCCGTACCTGGACGCCAGTCAGCGCCGCGAGATTCTGGCGACTACCGAGATTTCGTCCGGCTATGCGGTGATCGATCAGTCAGGCGGCTATGGCCGCCTGAACCTGTACGCAGCGGGCGATGGTTATGCGGCGTTCAACACCAACGTCACGGTCAACATGGACGCCAGCCTCGGCGGCTATAACGCCATCGACGCCTGGCGCAACGACATCAGCGGCAGCGGCGCGCTGATCAAGAACGGCAGCGGCAATCTGATGCTGACCGGCAACAACACCTACTCGGGCGGCACCGTGATCAACGGTGGCGTTTTGACTGGCCACGCTCAGGCGTTCGGCAGCGGGACGATCACCGACAACGCGACGCTGGTGGTCGATCAGTCGACCAACGACACCCTCGCCAACACGCTGGCGGGCAACGGTGCGCTGATCAAACGTGGCGTCGGTTCGCTGAACCTGACCGGCAACAACAGCCTGTCCGGCGCAACGACTGTGCAGGCGGGTCGACTGGCTGTGAATGGCAACCTAGGTAACTCCATCGTCAGCGTGCAGCAGGGCGCAACGCTGGGCGGCAACGGCAGCGTCGGCGGCATCAACGTCGCTCAGGGCGGCGTGGTTGCACCCGGTAATTCGGTCGGGCAACTGAACGTCAATGGTGACGTCAACCTTGCTCAGGGCTCGGTCTACCAGGTGGAATCGGATGCCAACGGCAATGCCGATCTTATCGTCGCCAGCGGTCGTGCGACCATCAATAACAGCACGCTGTCATTGGTCGAAGGCGGCAATTGGCTGGCTGCGAGCCGTTACTCGATCCTCTCGGCAGCCGGGGGCGTCAGCGGTGCGTTTGCCGCCGTGCAAACCAACTTCGCGTTCCTCACCCCAACGCTGAACTACACCGCGACCGATGTCGGGCTGACGCTGGACCGTAACGCCCAAACCTTCGCCAGCCTGGCGACTACCCGCAATGCCCGAGCCGTCGCGCAAGGGCTGGACAGCGCAGGTGCAGGCAATGCGCTCTGGCGTCAGGTGGTGCAGGACGACGCGTCGACCGCACAGGCCACGTTCAAGGCGCTGTCCAATGAGCTGCATGCGTCGACGCAGTCCGCGCTGATCGAAGACAGCCGCCTGGTGCGCAACGCCATGAACGATCGTTTGCAGCAGGCGCAGTCAGCCCAGGCATTCGGCAGCTCGACCCAAACCCTGGCTGGCGATGCTTCGCGTGGCGTGGTCTGGACTCAGGCCATCGGCGCGACCGGCAAGACCGACAGCACCCGTGATGTGTCGGGCCTCGACACTCACACCAGCGGCTTGCTGTTCGGCGCTGACGTGCCACTCGACGACACCTGGCGCGTGGGTGCGCTGGCCGGTTTCAGCAACAGCAGCTTCGACCTGCGCCATGCGTCCGGCTCCACTGATAGCGACAACTACCATCTGGGCGTCTACGCCGGCGCCAAGTGGGGTCAGCTTGGCCTGCGTCTCGGCGCGGTGCACACCTGGCACGAGCTGACGGCCAAGCGCACGCTGGATCTACCGGGCTCTTCCGAGCATTTCAAGGAAGATTACAAAGCGGCGACCAATCAGGTGTTTGGCGAACTGGGTTACGCCATCGAGCTGGGCAACGCGCAGCTTGAACCCTTCGCCAACCTCGCGCATGTGCGACTGGACACCGACTCCTTCGATGAGAACAGCAACGCGATCAGGCTGGAGAACAAGTCTCAGGACAACAACATCACCTTCAGCACCCTCGGCCTGCGCGCCGCCACTCGCCTGAATGCCGGCAGCGTCGCGATCAAACCCAACGCGACACTGGGCTGGCGTCGTGCCTACGGCGACGTGACACCAGAAAGCCGCGCAGCCTTCAGCGGCGGCGACACCTTCGAACTGTCCGGCGCACCGATTGCACGCAGCGCAGCCGTCATTGGTGCAGGGGTTGATCTGGGGTTGAGCGATACACTGAGCGTCGGAGTGAGCTACAACGGGCAGGTGAGCAGCGACGCGTCGGATCAGACGTTGAATGCGCGGGTGACACTGGCGTTTTAAGGCCGGGATAACGGCGCAGGTGTGACGCGCAGCGTCAAGAACGGCGTTCCCATGACCCCCGATTATCGTACGACGCTCCGCGTCGTATGCCGTTCTGGACGCTCTGCGTCCGATCCTGAATCTGTGGTGTGGCGCAGACCTGTGACGCGGAGCGTCACGACAGGCATTCCCACGCTGGAGCGTGAGGAACGATCATCGACGTACGACTCTCGTGCTACGCGAGCATCCCTGCGCAAACGCATAGGGATGCTCGTCAATCCAGCAATCAGAACGCTGGCAGTACCGCGCCTTCGTACTTCTTGTTGATGAAGTCTTTGACTTGCTGGCTGGTCAGCGCTTTCGAGAGTTTCTCGATGGCGTCGGTGTGGGCGTTGTCTTCGCGGGTGACGAGGAAGTTCACGTACGGCGAATCCGGGCCTTCGATGATCAGCGCGTCTTTCTTCGGATTGAGCTTGGCTTCCAGCGCGTAGTTGGTGTTGATCAGCGCGAGGTCAACCTGGCTCAAAGCGCGGGGCAGAACGGCCGATTCCAGTTCGCGGAATTTGAAGTTATGCGGGTTGGCAGCAATGTCTTTCGGCGTGGCCAAGGCGTTGGTCTTGTCCTTGAGCGTGATCAGACCATTCTTGTCCAGCAGGATCAGCGCACGACCTGCGTTGCTGCCCTCGTTTGGAATGGCGATGGTTGCGCCTTCAGGCAGTTCTTTTACGCTCTTGTACTTCTTGGAATAGCCGCCGAACGGTTCGACGTGTACGCCAACGCCGGTCACCAGATTGGTGCCCTTGCCTTTGTTGAAGCCATCCAGGTAAGGCTTGGTCTGGAAGTAGTTAGCGTCCAGACGCTTTTCATTCAACTGGACGTTGGGCTGTACATAGTCAGTGAAGACCTTGATCTCCAGGTCCACGCCTTCCTTGGCCAGGGTTGGCTTGATCAGTTCAAGGATTTCCGCATGGGGCACAGGCGTCGCGCCGACCACCAGCTTTTCGCCTGCGTGAGCCAGGCCAATCGAGAACGCAGCCGCCAGAGCGGTCATCAGAAACGTCTTTTTCATGCGGTGTCCTTAGGGAAAATCCGGGAGCGTCATCAGACAATGACGCCTTATTATTCAATGATGTGCCGCAGACTGCTTGAGCTCCGCGACATCATGCTGACATTACCTAGTTTTTATATGCCAATAAAATACTTTTTAATCGAGTACTTATATCTTTTTGTCTCAGCCCCTTACGCAGGGCTTCGCGCCAGCTGCGCCGTCACGGTGTCCAGCAATTGTCGCAGCGCGCCAAGCTGTTCGCGATCGCCGCTATTGATCAACAGCTTTGCCTGACGCTCGATCAAGGTCAGGGGGCTGGCGATGTCCGGCAGGTTGATGTGTTCGGCCTGAATCTCGTCGCCACTGCTGACCAGCAGCGCAAAGTGAATGACGTTTTCCAGTTCGCGGGTATTGCCCGGCCAGCTGTGCGCTTCGAGTGTGCGTTGCGCGGATTCGCTGATCAGTTGCACCGGCAGGTTCAAGCGCTGGCTGTAGATGCCAACGAAATATTCAGCCAGCGGCAGGATATTGCCTGGTTGCTCGCGCAGCGCGGGCAGGTCAAGTCGCCCTTCACTCAGGTAATGATAAAGCCGCTCGTGGAATTTCCCGGCCGCCACTGCCTGCGCCAGATCGATGCTGGTGGCGGCGACCAGACGCACGTCGACCGGGCTGGGCTGATGCGCGCCGACCCGGGTGACTTCGTGATTTTCCAGCGCAGCCAGCAGCTTGACCTGAATCGGCAGCGGCAAATCACCGATCTCATCCAGATACAAGGTGCCGCCATTCGCTGAACCGAACCAGCCTGCGCGGCTGCTGACCGTTCCACTGTGCGCCCCGGCGGCATAACCGAACAATTCTGCGTCAGCGTAAGTCGGACTGATGGCCCCGCAGTTCACTGACACGAACAAACCCGAGCGATCACTGCCGCGATGGATGTGCCGTGCCAGCAACTCCTTACCAGTCCCGGACTCGCCACGGATCAGTACCGGCAGCGAACGGGGTGCCAATTGCTCCATTTCCTCACGCAACCGGCGTGAACGCGGATCAATGAACACGAGTGCCTTGGCGCGAATGCTGAGGGGGCTTTTTTCCGCATCGGGAAAGGTCAGCAGCGGCTGACCGAAAGTTTCTTGAAGGCTCATGACACACTCCCGCCTGAGCCCTTGCGACGGCTCAAGCGTTAAAAAGACAGGACCCTGCGGGCCCGATAAACAGATAGCCCGGTCATGCGCGACGACGTGCGTGCTGCTCCAGACGGCTTTGCAGCCGGTACAGGTAAGCGAACCCCTGCTCCCAGCGTTGGTGACCGGATTTGACGTTGATGTGCCCGGCCTGGCTGAGAAACCCCAATTCGGCACCCCAGTGACGTGCCATCTCCATGGCACGCTGAGAGCTGACCGCCGGGTCGTTATCAGAGCTGACGATCTGTGTCGGAAACGGCAACAGGTCGGTAGGGATCGGGGCGAAATTACGCAACGCAGGCGGGCAATTCGGACGTTCCACATCGGCAGGCGCAACCAGCAAGGCACCCTGTACCTGACGCAGGGTTTCCAGCGGAGCCAACTGAGCCCAATGCGCAACCGTCACGCACCCCAGGCTGTGAGCGATCAGGATCACTGGCGTGTCGTGCTCGGCAATGGTGCGCTGCAACTCGCCCACCCAGTCTTCACGGCGGGGCTTGAGCCAGTCGGCCTGCTCCACGCGGACGCTGTTAGGCAGGCTGTTCTGCCAGTGGGTCTGCCAATGATCGTCAGGAGACCCTTGCCAGCCTGGCACGATCAGATACCGGATCGACTCGTTATGCATGAATTCGCCTCCTGCCTGTATGCGTTCATGAGACGAGTATAGGGAGTGAAGTTATATTCGCTAAGGAATAAGAAGCTATTTATTAATTCCCAAAACGAATATGTAATCACAAACGAAAAAAAGGGCCACCCCCTGCCTTCGAGGAGTGGCCCTTAACAAAATCACTTTCAGGGCAAAGACTAACTGCGTTTCATGACAGGTATGCGACGCCCCTCATGTCGCTGGAACAGGACGGATGCCCGGCTCACCCGCTTTCAGCATCACCGGTTCTTCTGTTTGCGGGACTTCGCGGGCGACATTCCACACCACAATCGCAGCGATCAGATCGAAAATCGCCAGCACCACGAACAGCGGGCTATAGCCGATTTTAGTGACCATCACGCCAAACACCATGGTGAACGCTGCCGCACCGAAAAAGCCGAACATCCCGCCCATGCCGGTGGCCGTGGCGACTTCGTTTTTACCGAACGAGTCCGAAGTGATCGAGTACAGCGCGCCCGACAGGGTCTGGTGAGCGAAACCACCCACACACAACAATGCGATTGCGGTGTAAGGGCTTTCGACCAGACCGATGCAGGCCGGTCCGATCATGCATGAGCAGCCAAACAGCATGACCATCTTGCGTGAAGTGAACAGCGAAACCTTGCAGTACTTGTGGAACAGCGGGCTGAGGTAGCCACCCAGCACACAGCCGATGTCCGCTGCCAGAAACGGCAGCCAGGCGAACATCGCCACTTCCTTGATGTTCATGTGACGTTCGGTCATCAAGTACAGCGGAATCCAGGCATTGAAGGTTTGCCAGGCAGGTTCGGAAAGAATGCGCGCCGACGCAATCGCGTAGAAATTGCGGTTTTTGAACAGTCGCTTCCAGCTGCCTCTTTGCGCAGGCGCATCCTTGAGGCGGGATTCCTGACCGCTGAGAATGTAGTCGCGTTCTTCATCGCCCAGACGCTTCTGGTCACGCGGATGCTTGTACAGCAGCAGCCACAGCCCGCTCCACACAATGCCCAGGCCACCGACAATCAGAAACGCCAGCTCCCAGCCGCTTTGCAGAATAGCCCAGACCACCAGTGGCGGAGCGAGCAATGCGCCAAATGACGAGCCGATGTTGAACCAGCCAATCGCCACCGAACGCTCCTTGGCCGGAAACCATTCGGTGGTCGCCTTGACGCCCGCTGGCAGGCCCGCCGCTTCGGTCAGGCCGAGCATGCCGCGGAAGATCGCCAGGCTTTGCCAGCCTGTTGCAAACGCTGCAGCGGCGCAGGCAGCTGACCAGGCGATGGCGAAAATCGCGAAACCCATCTTGGTGCCAATGGCATCAATGATGTAGCCCGCCACCGGTTGCATGATCGCGTAGCACACCTGCCAGGCAACGACGATATGCGCGTACTGCTCGGTAGAAATGCTCAACTCGCTCATGAGCGTGGGCGCTGCGACGGACAGCGTGTTGCGTGCGAGGTAGTTGACCACCAGGCCGGCCGTGACCAGCCCGACCATCCACCAGCGGATGCCTTTTACTTTCATCTCTTCACCCTGTTTATTTTTAGATTGGCGATGAGCGTCCCGCGGCCAGAACCGTGAGGCGGCTGATTTATGTAACTTTAGATTTCGAGTTCTCGACAGCAATCTATCGATGTATTTCGCTGCTGTTCGTGCCTGAAGGCCGATTTACGAGACGATCCTGGCTCTTTGCAGGCGCGGATGAGGAGGTTACTCATGAGCTTGTCACTCTTTGAATTATTTTTATGGTTGTAATTTTTTAATAGCCGTATGTCGTCGTACAACATAGCGCATTTATAGTCATTTGAGATAGCAGTGTCAAATGCCGAAAAGGCTGATAGCGCGTGCATGTGGGCTTCATCGACGACCGGCCGGCCGCCTGACTTGGCTCGACCTGTTATACGACGACTCAGCAAAGCCGCACGTCGGCAGCCTTACTTTTCAGGCCTCTTTTTTTGGATCGACAAGTAAAAGCCTCGCAGCCTGAACGACCGCAACCTGCGAAGAATCAGGAATTGCATCAGAGGGCTTGCACAATTGTCACAAATGCTTTCATTCTCTGAGGGCGCGTCAGGCAAGGGAATGTCTTTTGACGCCCTGTCGGCAGAACGCCGACGCTGAACGACAACCCATTCCAGGAAGGGTGCTCATATGCCTGAGCCAAGTAGTCTCGCCAGCTGGACGCGCGCCCTGCGCAAGCAACTCGATGCGCTCGGCGCAGACAGCAATGCGCTGTGCCAAAGCGCAGGCATCGACCCGTGCCTGCTCGATGATCCGGCGGCGCAATTCCCGGCAGCTACCACTGCCCTGCTCTGGGAGCTGGCCCTTCAAACCAGCCTCGATCCAACCTTGGGGCTGCGTGTATCGCGGTTTGTCAGCCCGACCACGTTTCACGCGCTGGGCTACACGCTGGTTGCCAGCGGCTCATTGCGCGAGGTGTTCGAGCGCATCGTGCGTTACCACTCGGTGGCAGAGGACTCGCTGGAACTGGATTTCAGAGCAGCCGGTGAGCGTTACGAGTTTCGTTTCAGCGCGCCGAAATCGTGTCCGTCACCCATCCATGAGTTGCTGGACGCATTCGCCGCCATTTACGTGCGCACCTGCCGCAACCGGCTGGGCAGAGGCTACGCACCCTTGGCCGTGCATCTGCAACGGCCCGCTCCGGATAACCCGCAGCCCTGGCAGGATATGTTTCGTTCATCGCTGAATTTTTCGGCAGCGGAGAACATGCTGGAATTTGGCGCTGATGATTTCGACGGCCACCTGGACGAAGGCCAGATTCAGTTGACCGAGCACAACGCCAGCGGCGATCCGCTGCCTTCGCTGATCTGGGAGCAACGCGTGCGCTCGGCCATCGAAACCCTGCTGCCGGATGGCGAGCCCACTGCAGAAAGCATCGCCGAAGCCCTGCATCTGAGCCCCCGCAGCCTGGAGCGGCACTTGGCAGATGAAGGGTGTTGTTATGACCTGCTGCTCAATCAATGCCGCCAGAACCTGGCACTGCTGCACATGAGCGAGCCGCAAACCTCATTGAGCGAGGTGGCCTGGTTGCTGGGTTTCGGCGATACCGACAGCCTGAGCCGCGCCTTCAAACGCTGGACCGGATTGACGCCGGAGCAATATCGGAACGGGTTGGCGCGGTGAAAAACACCCATCGTGCCAATGCTCTGAAGCCGGCATGCCGTTCTGGACGCTCTGCGTCCGATCTTCAACGTGCGGTGCAGCGCAGACTTGTGACGCAGAGCGTCACCCACGGCATTCCCACGCTGGAGCGTGAGGAACGATAACCTCAACTATCGTGCGACGCTCCTCGTCGGTCTTGAGCAGGCGTAATACCGCTGGGCTGTAGATCAATGCTCTAACGAGCATCAATCCGCGCCAGCTCCGGTAAATCACCGGACAGCCCCAACGCTTCGCGGACGAACAGGGCTTTGGCTTCCGGTAGCTGGTTGACCACTTTCAGACCGGCATTGCGCAGCCAGCGCAGTGGCAGCGGATTGGCCTGGAACAGGCGTTCGAAACCTTCCATCGCCGCCATCAACGTCAGGTTGTGCGGCATGCGACGTCGCTCGTAGCGACCCAGCACGCGCGCATCCGACCAGCGCTCACCGCGCTGGGCAGCGTGGGTCAGCACCTCGGCCAGCACAGCGGCATCGAGAAAACCGAGGTTCACGCCCTGCCCGGCCAGCGGGTGAATGGTGTGCGCGGCATCGCCAATCAGCGCCAGCCCCTTGGCAACGTAACGCTTGGCATGGCGCTGACGCAGCGGCACGCAAAGGCGGGCGTCGGCAGTCAGGATCTGGCCGAGTCGACCCTCCAGTGCGCTTTCCAGCTCGCGACAGAACAGCTCGTCGTCCAGCAGCATCAAACGCTCGGCTTCAGTCGGCGTAACCGACCAGACGATGGAGCACCAGTGTTCACCCTCACGGTCCAGCGGCAGAAACGCCAGCGGACCGTCATCGGTGAAGCGTTGCCAGGCGGTTTTCTTGTGCGACTCGGCCGTGCGTACGCTGGTGATAATCGCGTGGTGCTGATAATCCCACTCACGTGTCGGTGTTTCCGTCAGACGACGCACCGCCGAGTTCGCACCATCAGCCGCAATCACCAGCGGCGCACGCAGCAAGCGGCCGTCCGCCAGGGTCAGCAGCCAGTCATCACCTGAATGGCGCATCTGCTCAAGCCGCGAATTGGCCAGCAAGCCGATGTCGCTGTCATGCAGGCGGTCGAGGAGCGCGTCCTGCACCACACGATTTTCGACAATATGGCCCAACACATTGGCGTGCACACTGGAGGCCGAAAAGTGGATCTCCCCGGTGCCGCTGCCATCCCAGACATGCATGTGCGCATACGGACTGATGCGCCGGGCAGCGATGCCTTCCCACGCGCCCAGGCGTTGCAGAATGCGTTGGCTGGCGGCCGACAGCGCACTGACTCGCGGCTCGAAATCCGACTGCGGGTCGAAGGGTTTGACGCTCAGCGGCCCACCGTCGACCACCAGCACCTCCAGGCCACTGCCCTGCAAGGCCAGGGCAAGGGCGCTGCCGACCATTCCGGCTCCGACAATCAGCACATCCGCGCGTGTTTCCATGCTCAAACCGTTCTCGCTTGCGGCCGAAGCCCGTTGTTTAAAGTACGTGCGTCACACATCGGTTCGCGTCCCCAGCCCCATCGCCTGACGGGCAAACCAGCGTTTAGCGACCGGCAACAGATCAAGGCCCAGCAGCCCCAGATTACGCCCCGTGGCCACTGCCGACTGGGTGCTGCCGAACAGGCGTGTCACCTTGTCGGAGAAACCGACGGTCAACTGCTGATCCAGCAACTGACGCTCGCGGTAGCGCTGCAAGGTCGACAGATCACCCAGTGGTGCATCACTGTCGAGCAGCGTCTCGGCCAACGCATCGGCGTCACGCAGCGACAGGTTGAAGCCCTGACCGGCAATCGGATGCAGACTGTGCGCGGCATTGCCCAGGATCACCAGATGCGAGCGCACCTGCTCCTCGGCTTCGACCAGCGCCAGCGGATACACATGGCGCGCTCCGACCTGACGCAACGTGCCCAGGCGATAGCCAAACACGCTTTGCAGCTCTTCAAGAAAACTGCGGTCATCGAGCTCGGCGAGCCGCTGGGTGTCATTGCCCGGACGGGTCCAGACCAGCGCGCAGCGGTTGTCTGGCAGTGGCAGCAAGGCCATCGGGCCATCATCGGTAAAACGCTCGAACGCCTGCCCGCAATGGGCTTCGCTTGGCGTGATATTGGCGATCAGCGCGCTCTGGTCGTAAGGCCGCTGGCGCACGCCGATACCCAGCTGTTCACGCAAGCTGGAACGACCGCCGTCGGCGAGTATGGCCAGATCACACTCCAGTTCGGTTTCATCATTCAACGTCAGGCGATAGCCATCCGGCAGCGGCTGCATGTGTTTGACCTCTGCCGGCACGCGCCAACTGACCACGTCCCGATCCAGACCGGCCCAGAGCGCCTGGCCGATCCAGGCGTTTTCCACGACATAGCCGAGCGCCGGAACGCCCTCTTCAATCGCGGAAAGACGGGTCGCGCCGAAGCGACCACGGTCCGAAACCTGAATCTGCAAGATCGGCTCGGCGCGGCGCGCGATCTGCTGCCAGACGCCGAGCCGCTCATAGATCCGCCGCGCGCCAAACGACAACGCCGAGGAGCGTGCGTCGTAACTGGGCTGCCAGGTTTCGCCCGGTGCAAAAGGCTCGATCAGCACGATTTTCCAGCCCCGCGCCTTGGCACCGGCCTGTAGCGCGAGCGCGAGACTTGCGCCTACCAGCCCCCCACCCACGATTGCGATAGTGAAACGGCTCATGCGGTTTGCACCTGTGCGTCAGCCATCAGCGCCTCGATCTCGGCGACAGTCTTGGGCACGCCGCCGGAGAGGATTTCACAGCCGCGCCTGGTTACCACCACGTCATCCTCGATTCGCACACCAATACCTCGCCATTTCTTCGCGACATCCAGATTGTCGGGGGATATGTAAATCCCGGGTTCAACGGTCAGCGTCATGCCGATCTCCAGTACTCGCCACTCGCCGCCGACCTTGTATTCGCCGACGTCGTGGACGTCCATGCCCAGCCAGTGTCCGGCGCGGTGCATGTAAAAAGCCTTGTAGGCTTCGGCCTGGATCAACTGATCGACATCGCCTTGCAGCAGACCAAGCTCGACCAGCCCGGCGGTAATAACCTGGACCGTCGCTTCGTGCGCCTGGTTCCAGTGCTTGTCCGGGCCGATGGCCTCAAAAGCCGCGTACTGCGATTTGAGCACCAGCTCATAAATGGCTTTCTGCTCGGGTGAGAACCTGCCATTGACCGGAAAGGTGCGGGTGATGTCGCTGGCATAGCAGTCGATTTCACAGCCCGCATCGATCAGTACCAGATCGCCATCCTTGAGCACTGCGTCATTCTGCTGGTAATGCAGGATGCACGCATTACGGCCCGAGGCGACGATCGAGCCGTAGGCAGGCATCTTCGACCCGCCTCTGCGGAACTCATAATCCAGTTCGGCTTCCAGACTGAACTCATGCAGGCCGGCGCGACAGGCCTGCATCGCACGCACATGGGCACGCGCGGATATCTCCGCCGCGCCGCGCATGACTTTGATTTCTGCCGCTGACTTGTACAGGCGCATGTCGTGCAGCAGGTGATCCAGTGCCACGAACTCTTTCGGCGGCTGCGCGCCGAGGTGCGCCTTGGAGCGAATCACATTGATCCAGTCCATCAGGTGCCGGTCGAACTCAGGGTTGCTGCCCATCGCCGAATATACTCGGTCGCGCCCTTCGATCAGGCCCGGCAGGATGTCGTCGATGTCGCTGATCGGGAAGGCGTCGTCCGCGCCAAAATCGCGAATCGCACCTTCCTGCCCGGCACGCAAGCCATCCCATAGCTCGCGCTCGGGATTGCGCTCGCGGCAGAAAAGGACGTACTCGCCATACTCGCGCCCTGGAATCAGCACCACCACCGCTTCCGGTTCCGGAAAGCCGCTCAGGTACTGAAAGTCGCTGTCCTGGCGATAAACGTGCTCGACATCCCGGTTACGAATAGCCACCGCAGCGGCGGGCAGGATCGCGATGCTGTCGGGCTCCATCTGAGCCATCAGCGCCTTGCGGCGGCGGGCGTATTCGGACTTCGGGATCTGAATCATTGGCAGCTTGAGTCCTGATGGAGTCTGCCGGCCTGGGCTGGGTCAGCCAGGACCGGTGTCGCAGTAACCGCTATCGGTCAGTGCAGGGAAGGCTTGGGTTCCGGCGCGGACGGCTCGTTGAACTCGGTGAAGAGCAGCAACGGCGCTACGCGCATGTACTCCATGACTTCCATGTAATCGGTCTCGCCGTCTTCGGACTCTTCCAGCGCATCCTGAACCTGAGCAATGGCAGCCAGATCCTCGAGAACGGCTTTGGCTTCAGCGCCGAGCGTCTTGTCGCCAATCGCCAGACCAAAACCTGACAGGAAACCCTGGCACCACTGGCCCAGTGCAGCGGCACGCTCGGTCAGCGGCTCGTCGTCGCCCGGCAGCAACAGCACGACCGTCATGTCGTCGCCAGTGAGTTCGCCTTTGACCATCTCTTGCAGGCCGACAAGCGCTGCGCGAATGTTATCCTGCGGCTCGGTTTCCAGCAGCACCGAGGCGTCGGCGAACCAGCCTTCGTTGTCGAAACCGGCACCGGCGCAACTGCGGCCAAGCAGCAAACCATGCAGCTCGGCGGGTGATACCTGGTGACCGCCACTATTGAGCAGGGCGGCGAATGCTTTGTACGGAGAATTCTGAATGGGCATGTGCTGGTCGCCAAACGGCGCAATGTCTAGAATGAAGGCCTTGTATCCTAGACTATCCGCGCGACAAGATCACCCGGACGGCGGTTCGAGCTTGAGCAAGAGCATCGCTGCCCCTGCCATTCATCAGAAAGTACTCAGTGGAAAACAATGGAAGACACCGACCTGCAAGCGCTGATGAAACGTGTAGAGCTGCTCCTGAAGTATGCCGAGCAACTTAAAGGCGAAAAAGCACTCCTATTAGCTCAGGAAAAGTCCTGGCGCGAGGAACGCGCCCAACTCATTGAAAAAAACGAAATCGCCCGGCAGAAGGTCGAGTCAATGATTTCGCGCCTCAAGGCCCTGGAGCAAGAATCATGAGCAATGGCAACAGCGTTACCGTTCAGATCCTCGACAAGGAATATTCGATCATTTGCCCTCAGGAAGAGCGCACCAACCTGGTCAGCGCTGCCCGCTACCTGGATGGCAAGATGCGTGAAATCCGCAGCAGCGGCAAAGTTATCGGGGCTGATCGCATTGCCGTGATGGCCGCCCTGAACATTACTCACGACCTGCTGCACAAGGAGCATGTGCCTGACGTGCAGGCCAGCGGTTCGACTCGCGAACAGGTGCGTGATCTGCTCGACAAGGTCGATCTGGTGCTGGCGACAGACACCCCCGGCACACCGGATTCAACTCGGGGCTGATTATTGCGGGGCATTTCTGTATACTTGCGCCGCTCCCTGGAGTGCTTGCCAGTCGGTCATGTCCCTGAGCCGATACGCACAACCACGGGGGTTGCACGTTGGGGTTGGTGTGCATGTCCGCTCGACGGAAAGCCTTAAAACCTCCTGCAATCTCCACCTTGAACTTTCGGGTTCAAGGGCTACACCGACAGCGGTTCGTCGGGGAGTCCTAATTCAATACATTGCCAGACGACTTGTCTGGCAATGACGATCCAGCTCTGGTTTCAACCTCTCGGATCAGCCTGCATGACCTCTCTCTCATGATCAGCGCTCAATCGCTCACACGCCCGCAACTTCGTCGCCAACTGCGCAATGCGCGCAGGTCGCTGAGTCCGCGCCAGCAGCGTCAGGCTGCACGCGACATTTATCGTCAATTGGCCCAGCACCCGCTGTTTCGACGCGCAAAACATGTTTCGCTGTACCTGCCGATGGACGGCGAGATCGACCCACGCCTGCTATTGCGCGAAGCGCAGCGGCGCGGCAAGGCGACCTACCTGCCAGTTCTCAATGCATGGCCGCGCACACGCATGGTGTTCCAGCGCGTGCGTCCCGGCGAGAAATTCATCCCCAATCGCTTTCGTATCCCCGAGCCGCGCATCAACCGTGCGAAACAGCGCAACATCTGGGCCCTCGATCTGGTCCTGATGCCGCTGGTCGGGTTCGATGACCAGGGCGGTCGCCTGGGCATGGGCGGTGGTTTCTATGACCGCAGCCTGGCTTACCTGGCGCGCAGAAAAACCTGGCGCAAGCCCGTTTTACTGGGGCTGGCGCATGAGTGTCAGAAGGTGGACAAACTGGCGCAAGCCAGCTGGGATGTGCCGATGCAAGGCGCACTATCGGATAAGCAATGGTATGGGTGTGAAAGTATCTGCGTGAAGGTATCTGACTGACCAGAACAGAAGAGCACACTCTGATCGCTGGAAGTATTCAACGATCAGAGCAGAAGCAGGGCTTAATGCCTGCCGGGGACTTTCTGTTGCTGCTGGGTGATTTCGACAGGGGCATCTTCCTTGCTGGTCCACAAACTCTGCGCATAACCGGTTGTCACGACACCCAAGCCAAACAGAATAACCAGAATCCAGAGTAAATCAGGCTTGCGCTTCAATGACTGCCCTCCTTAGGCAAATCAATACGATGCCCGCCGCGGCCATTTGAAAAACCGAGCAGTATCGTGGAACTTTAAAGGGCGGCATTTTGCGGTAACGTGAACCAGTACGCAAATAGTGGCGCAGGCCGACTGTCGGTTTGTCATACAACTTTTCGCCCTACGGCAAACTTTAGGCTCTGTACGAAAAGTCGGCGAGCGAAGGTCAGGCAAGGCAAAAACAGGCGAGGAAGCGGAGTCTACGTGTTGTAAATGAGCATTCTGAGCCTGTTTTTAACGCAGCATCACCGAGCGCAGCCACTTTTCGTACAGAGCCTACGTCTTTGGAGCAAGTGCAATGGCCTACTGGCTGATGAAGTCCGAGCCTGACGAATTCTCGATCAGCGACCTGCAACGACTGGGCAAAGCCCGCTGGGACGGCGTGCGCAACTATCAGGCGCGTAACTTCCTGAGAGACATGGCGGTGGGGGATGAATTCTTTTTCTATCATTCCAGTTGCCCTGAACCGGGCATCGCCGGGATTGGCAAAATCGCCAGGGCGGCTTATCCGGACCCGACGGCCCTGGACCCGGAAAGCCACTACCACGACGCCAAGGCCAGTGCGGATAAAAACCCGTGGAGTGCCATCGACGTGGAGTTCGTGGCTATCTTCAAGAAGGTATTGGGGCTGGGTTATCTGAAACAGCAAAGCACGCTGGAACAACTGCCGCTGGTGCAGAAAGGCAGCCGGCTGTCCGTCATGCCAGTGACCGCCGAACAGTGGTCGGCAATCCTGGCACTGCGCTGATCCGCTTTACTGGACGATGAAGTTGTTGAACAGCAAGTCTTCGACCATCGGCTTGCCTTCTTCGTCGTTCATGACGCGCTGAACCTGCTTGAGCGCTTCCTGACGAATATTTTCTTTTGCTTCAGCACTGCTCATCGAATCGACCGTCTGCTGGGTAAACAGCGCGACCAGTTGATTGCGAATCAGTGCGTCATGGCGTTTGACCGCAGCTTCGGCATCGGCACCGGTTACGCGCAATGCAATATCCGCTTTGTAGACGCGGAGTTTCGGGCCGCCATCCAGTGCGTAATTGCCCACGAACGGAGGCGTCAGCGAAACATACGACGCCTTCGGAGGGCCACCTTCTTCCTTGGCTTCTTCCTGCGCCATGACGGGCAACGACAAGGCCAGCAATACCATCAGAATCCACGCTTTCACAGTCCACTCCTTAATACGGTTTGCCACGTAGCTTACAGCTTATGTGTGCTTATCAGGCAGGGCCATGCTTGTTGACCCGATGACCCACTTAACTGACTTTATCGGCCATAACCGGAAAAGGAATAGCCCGATGAAAGCCCTGCTCTGCAAAGCCTTTGGTCCTGCCACTACGTTAGTGCTTGAAGACGTCCCCGGCCCGAAGATCAAACACAACGAAATCCTGCTCGACGTCCGCGCAGCCGGGGTCAACTTTCCCGACACGCTCATCATCGAAGGCAAATACCAGTTCAAACCGCCCTTCCCGTTCTCACCGGGCGGCGAGGCGGCAGGCGTGATAGCGGCCGTAGGCGAAAAAGTCAGCCACTTAAAACCCGGCGACCGGGTCATGGCCCTCACCGGCTGGGGCAGCTTCGCCGAACAGGTCGCCGTCCCCCACTACAACGTGCTGTCGATCCCGGAACGCATGGACTTCACCACCGCCGCTGCCTTCAGCATGACCTACGGCACCTCCATGCACGCGCTCAAACAGCGCGCCAACCTGCAACCCGGCGAAACCCTGCTGGTGCTCGGCGCATCCGGTGGCGTCGGCCTGGCCGCCGTCGAAATCGGCAAAGCCATGGGCGCCCGCGTCATCGCTGCGGCCAGCAGCGCCGAAAAACTTGAAGTGGCCAAAAATGCTGGCGCAGACGAACTCATCAACTACAGCGAAACCAGCCTCAAGGACGAAATCAAGCGCCTCACCAACGGCAACGGCGCCGACGTGATCTACGACCCGGTCGGCGGCGACCTCTTCGACCAGGCCATTCGCGCCATCGCCTGGAACGGCCGCCTGCTGGTCGTCGGCTTCGCCAGCGGCCGCATCCCCGACCTGCCCGTCAACCTCGCCCTGCTCAAAGGTGCCTCGGTGGTCGGCGTATTCTGGGGCTCGTTTGCCCAGAGACAACCACAGGACAATGCGGCGAACTTCAAGCAGTTGTTTGCGTGGTTTGAAGAGGGGAAGTTGAAGCCGCTGGTGTCGACGGTTTATCCGCTGGAGCGAGCTGGGGAGGCGATTGATTTGTTGGGTGGGCGCAGGGCTGTGGGGAAAGTGGTGGTCGTAGTGAGACAGACCTGAAAAATTCCAATGATCCAAAAAATCTAGCATCTCAATACATATATATGTCATTAGCGCTTGAGGACTAAAACAACATAGCCATACAGACAAGGAGAACTGTATGGCCACATGAATAAAGCGGCAAACAAACATATTACATGACCGGACAAGCGGGACTGTAAACATAAGTCACGGAAGCTCGTCCAAACCTCAAAACACTGGCTTCTTTGGAAGTGGCTTTACTAATACCGGCGCGTCCAGTAGCAAACGGAGACGCAGGCGTCTACAGGCACGCGCACAACAGCAAGCAGCACAGGCACGAGCACGAGCACGAGCACGTTCCGAGGCTCAGGCACTTGCAGAACTTCAGGCTGCCGAGCAGGCTGCGGCACAAGCAAGAGCTCAGGCAGAATTAACTGAGCGAGCCCGTGTAGCATCACATGCACAAGCTCAAGCTCAAGCTCAAGCTCAAGCTCAAGCTGAGAAAGGTGAAGCGCATCGTCGTTCTATTGAAACACTGTCTGACAATTATCCGCTGGCACAGTCGGGATTAGCGTCACTCTACTCAAGCGCCTCTGAAGCGCTACAGAATACTATTCAAAAAGAAGTCGAATCTGGTTTCGACCTGAACTTCGAGCATCCGAGTGAACAACAGCTTCTGGATTTAGTACTTCATGAAAAAGCACGCATCAATTATCTGATTTCAGGTAAGAAAGAACAATTGGACAGGCAGGTCTCTGTTGAGCGGTCGGCCCAAAACAGCCCCGACTCTACACAGCAGGATTACCGGAACTATCTTGAGCACCAAACTCAAGGTGATCCCGCACTCATACAGCATGCCCATCAAGCGTGGGTAGACTCGTTATCCAAGGCATACGATGCAAAGCTTCTCGCCGAATCTATTGCGTTGCTAAATGAAAAATCAGCAGCGCTGTCCATTCGTCATGCCGAGCTGTCGCTGGCCAGCAAGGCGGCGAGTCAAGATGCACAGCAGACATCATCCCGGCAGGCCGCTGGCATCGAAAAGCTGTGGTCAATTATTGCCCCCGCAGCAACGACCACCGCAGCGCCGGGCATCAGAAGCGTTGCGACCAACATCGCGAAAGATCAGCTCATCAGGATGGCGACCAGAACGCTGGGCAGCAATCTGGTCACGCTGTTAGCGATGTATCCACAACCGCTGGGCGATGCAGAATTGCCTCCCGCCGTCATCGCCACTCCCCTGTCGCAGCTCAACCTGCCGCCGCATATCGACCTGGAATACGTTGCCAGTGTCAAAGGCACGCTCGACGTCCCTCATCGACTGGTGTCGAACGAAGCCGGAACGAGCGGCGCTGTGCGCTGGATGGCTGCGGATGGTGTGAACGTTGGCACCAAGGTGCGCGTAAGAACGTTCACCTACAACGCAGCGAACAATTCCTACGAATTTATCCGCGACGGTGAGTCCACACCGGCACTGATATGGACGCCAATAGCTCGACCGGCAGACGGTTCGACCAGCTCACCGGCGGGACCGCCAGCGCTGCCGGTAGATCCAGGCAACGCGGTAACCCCTTTTGTACCGGAGCTTGAAGCTTACCCAGCGATTGATCGAGATGATCCCGATGACTACATTCTCATCTCACCGATTGATTCCGGGCTGCCGAACACCTACCTGCTGTTCAAGGACCCAAGGTCCATTCCGGGGGTTGCGAGTGGGTATGGTGAGGCGGTAACAGCGACCTGGTTGAGAGGATCGACGGCAAGCCAACCAGCACCGATTCCTTCCAGTATTGCGGAAAAGCTGAGTGGGCGACCATTCGCAAGTTTTGACAAGTTAAGGGAAGCGATCTGGCTGGAAGTATCCAAAGATCCGGAACTCAGCCGTCATATTGGAGAGCTGAACCTTGAAGAGCTATCAAACAAACGTGCACCTCGCGCACCGTTAGCAGATCACGTAGGCAAACGCGTGAAATATGAAATCCATCACAAACATTGGGTTAGTGACGGGGGATCAGTTTATGATCTGGACAACCTTATAATCATGACACCTAAAGAACATATTCAAACTCACAGGAAAGACCAATGACACTAAAGTCTAAATTAAGCGATTATACCGAAGCTGAATTCATGGAAATCCTGAATGAGCTTTTTGCTGGCGTAAGCGAGACTAAAGAAAATGCTGAAGAATACGTTAATAGCCTTGTCGATCACATCACAGATGTCACCGAACATCCAGAGAAGTCGGACCTATTATATTATCCACCCGAAGGCCGAGAAGATAGCGCCGCTGGGGTCATGAAAGAGATTAAAGAATGGCGAGCTAAAAATGGCAAGCCCGGCTTCAAGACATCTGTTGCCTCATAGTCGACTATAAACTTAAATAAAAGAAGGAAAACTGTCCATGGACGAACTAAACCATCAGCTTAATCAACTTCCTAATTTTCTACATGCAGAAGTTTCTCATCATGTTGGAAATACTGACGGACAACCGCAGGCATATATAGTAGAACGCCATATAAACGCTGCCAACCATCTAATGGCTAGTAAGCGTGCCCCCCCTGCGCCAAGATCATATTGACAATATAACATTCATGTGGGGTGACACGAGATCGTCAAAGCATGACATGGAGAACAGGGCGTTGCTCCGCAGCATGCCGGGGAGCGTTCAAACTGATTTTTTCTCAATGACTATCGATGCTGATTTTCATATGCAGAGCATTCGATTTTTGAGTGAGTTCAAGATCAGCCTCGAATCACTGCATGCTCGATTAAAAGAACAAGAGCGTCAACACGCTGAGCGCCTTGCCCAGGAAGCCGCACAACGCCAAGCCGAAGAGGCAGCGCGCGCAAAAGCCGAAGCTGAAGAAACAGCGAGAAGAATTGCGCAAGAACAAGCTGCGCAGCAGCGAGCTCAGGAAGCCGCGCTGCAATTGGCTCAGCGTCAGATAGAAGAAGCAGAGCGTGCCTTGGCGCAGCGCTTGGCAGAAGAAGCCCGCGTGCGCGAAGCGGAGTCTCGCCAGGCAGTACACGTGACATTTGGGCCGGACGCCTTACGCGACGTTGAAGGCGCGATCAAGGTATTGAAAGACTCCATCGAAATCGCGATCACAGACTTTTCGAATGCGATCACCGCTCACGGAGCGCTCGACATGAGTCAGCTTGAAGCAATTCAACATATGAGCGCCACTCACTGAGTTCTCCCGACAAAGCCTGGACCAAGGCAATGATGCTTTGGTCCAGGCGCTGTGCATCAAGTGATGCTGACGCGAGCGTTATAAACAGACCAGACCACTACAGCGCCTTCCTGACATTCTCCGGCAAATAATCCACGTCCTGCGCATGGTTTTTTTTGGCATTGGGCGACGATGCCCGGCACCGCCTCCAGCAGTTCAATAACCAGAGCCTGACGTTCGTCCAGGCTGAGAAACTGCTCTATGAGCGGGCCGCTCGACAGGTACAGCTCTGTTCGCGTGAACACATCCGGCTTGGCGTTCTTCCGCCACCTGGCACCCACAGTGGTTTTGCTTGCGAAAACTGAAGCTTGCTCAAAGCAGGGGGATTGCCTCAAATGAAAATGCTCAATGTTCATAAAAGAACAACAATTCGTCCCGTTTTCCTACGAAAAATCAGCCGAGAGGCACTGCTTTTTTCTGTAATGAAAATGTAATATTCGCATTCGCAAAAAAATAATAATCAGGAGCATCTCCATGTTTGGTTTTTTCCGTCCCGCCAGGCACCAGACACCCCTTCCCGAAGAAAAAGTCGACAGCACTTATCGTCGCCTGCGCTGGCAGATCTTCGCCGGTATCTTTATCGGTTATGCCGGTTACTACCTGCTGCGCAAGAATTTCTCGCTGGCAATGCCTTACCTGATCGACGAGGGCTACACGCGGGGCCAGCTGGGCGTGGCGATGTCGGCCATCGCGATTGCCTATGGTCTGTCGAAATTCCTCATGGGCATCGTTTCGGACCGCTCCAACCCGCGTTACTTCCTGCCGTTCGGCCTGCTGGTCTCTGCGGGGATCATGTTTGTCTTCGGTTTTGCGCACTGGGCAACCTCCAGCGTCACGATCATGTTTGTGCTGCTGTTCATCAACGGCTGGGCGCAGGGCATGGGCTGGCCGCCGAGCGGGCGGACGATGGTCCACTGGTGGTCGCAGAAAGAGCGCGGCGGCGTGGTGTCGGTGTGGAACGTGGCGCACAACGTCGGCGGCGGCCTGATCGGTCCGCTGTTCCTGCTCGGCATGGGCTGGACCAACGACTGGCATGCGGCGTTCTACGTACCGGCTGCAGTAGCGCTGCTGGTGGCGGTATTTGCGTTCGTCATGATGCGCGACACGCCGCAATCCGTGGGCCTGCCGCCTATCGAGCACTACAAGAACGATTACCCGGAAGGCTACGACGCAAGTCACGAAGAAGAATTCAGCGCCAGGGAAATCTTCGTCAAGTATGTGCTGCGCAACAAGTTCCTCTGGTACATCGCCATGGCCAACGTGTTCGTCTACCTGCTGCGCTATGGCGTGCTGGACTGGGCGCCGACGTACCTGAAAGAGGCCAAGCACTTTTCGGTTGATAAAACCTCGTGGGCTTACTTTCTGTACGAGTGGGCGGGCATTCCGGGCACGCTGCTGTGCGGCTGGATGTCGGACAAGATCTTCAAGGGCAATCGCGGCCTGACCGGCATGGTGTTCATGTTTCTGGTGACCATCGCCACGCTGGTGTACTGGCTGAACCCTGAAGGCAACCCGACCGTCGACATGATCGCACTGGTGTCCATCGGCTTCCTGATCTACGGCCCGGTGATGCTGATCGGCTTGCAGGCGCTGGAACTCGCGCCGAAGAAGGCTGCGGGTACGGCAGCAGGTTTCACCGGTCTGTTCGGTTATCTGGGCGGTTCGGTCGCAGCCAGTGCGGCGATGGGCTACACGGTTGACCACTTCGGCTGGGATGGCGGCTTCGTGCTGCTGATCGGCGCGTGCATTCTGGCGATGGCGTTTCTGGCGCCGACGCTACGGCACAAACAGGTCGCCAGCAGTTCCAGAGACACCACTGGTGACGCCTCCCACCCTCCCAAGGCCTGAGTCAGGCGGTTGCTGACTTGCAGCGCTTGAGCCGCGCCTCCAGATTCAGGTCTGGCATGGCGTGGCTACGCAGGGCCTTGGCGGTTTGCTCCACGTACTCGCGGGTGGTGCCATAACGCCCGCTGGCGGTGGCCAGCACATGGCTGAGCACGCTGTCTGGCAGGTTGCCCGCATAGCTGGGCAGATGCCGCTCCAGGACAAAACCCAACGCCTGCACTTTTCTGCCGTCCTCAAGACGGCAGTTGAGCCAGTGCGGGCGATACGAGGGGTACGGCATTTCGCGCTCCCACAGCGCCAGCAGCGACTTTTCCAGGCATTCATCCGGCAGACGGTAGGCGAAACCGGTGCAGGAGCCGCCGCGATCCAGGCCAAATACCAGACCGGGGACTTCCGGCGTACCGCGATGTTCGTGGGACCACAGGTAAAGCCCGCGGTGATAACCGTGCACGCGCGCGCGCTGGCTCTCTACGGCGGTGCACTCGGGCCGCCAGATCAGTGAGCCGTAGGCGAACAGCCAGACCGGGCCGCCCTTGTGACGACGCATGGTGGCGCCCATGGATGCGAGCAGTTGCTCGCGGGTAAGCTGCGGGCCCATATCGATAACGGGCGGATACGTCAGGCCGAGGCCGTCGTGCACCGCCGCGGCCAACTCGTTGACTGGATTGTCCATTTGCCTCCCTGACAGGTTGACTGTCAGTCTTTACCGAGCCCCGCTGACTCGCTCGTGGGTGAGCGGCATCAGGGTGTCGTGGTTCGGTTCTCTCTGCAGGCCACAGGCCTGTGTTGCCAAAAAACGTCCGGCGAGCCAATGACATCGCCGAAAACTCTAAGCAGTTGAAGCAATTTACACTCCATTTGCCTTGCCGTCAGTCCGGAGTCATGGACGCGGGGCGTAGGCGAACACATCCGCACGCATCTGATGAGCGTCCATGCCGGCGCTGACAAGGGCGTCCAGCGTTCCGTAAATCATCGCCGGCGAGCCGCTGGCGTAGACGTGTACCGCCGACAAATCCTTGATGTCTTCGCAGACGGCTTCATGCAGCAGGCCGCAACGCCCTTCCCAGCCGCACACATCGCTGACCACCTTGTGCAGGAACAGGTTGGGCAGTTTCGCCCATTCATCCCAATGCCTGACCTGATAAAAATCGTCAGGCTTGCGCACGCCCCAATACAGATGCACCGGGTACTTGAAGCCCTTGGCGCGGCAATGCTCGATCAGGCTGTTCATCTGCGCCATGCCGGTGCCTGCGGCGATCAGCACCAGCGGGCCGTCCGGCAGGTCGGCCAGATGGGTATCGCCAAACGGCAACTCGACCCGCGCCATTTTGTTGCGCTGCAACTGTTCGATCAGGCTGCGTGCACTGTCTTCGCGAACCAGCACATGCAGTTCCAGCTCGCGGCCGGTGTGCGGAGCCGAAGCGATGGAAAATGCCGATTTCTCGCCATTCTCACGCTCGATCATCAGGTACTGTCCGGCGTGATAGCGCGGTGCCTTGCCGGCTGGCGCGCGCAGACCAACTCGCCAGACATCGCCCCCCACCTCGACGCACTCGCTCACCTGGCAGGCAAAACTGCGTACCGGCAACTCGCCTTTGGCCAGCACGCCGTCCCACAGCACGACGCACTCTTCGAGCGGCTCGGCCACGCAGGTGTGAATCTCGCCATGATCAAGCTCCTGCCCCGACTGCATCACCCGGCCCTCGACCAGCAACGCCGAGCAGACATGGCAATTGCCGTTGCGACAGCTCTGCGGACAATCGTAGCCGAGGCGCTGTGCGGCATCGAGAATCCGCTCGCCCGGCAGGGTTTCCAGCACCGCACCTGACGGCTGCAAGGTTACGCGCATCAATCTATTCCCAACTGCGTCCAGATCTCGTCCACCCGGCGGGTAGTGGCTTCGTCCTTGACGAT
This sequence comes from Pseudomonas syringae, assembly GCF_023278085.1. Taxonomy (NCBI): domain Bacteria; kingdom Pseudomonadati; phylum Pseudomonadota; class Gammaproteobacteria; order Pseudomonadales; family Pseudomonadaceae; genus Pseudomonas; species Pseudomonas syringae. Next base: position 5,041,681 of record NZ_CP066265.1, read on the forward strand.
CGCCCTGCCCCATTCACGCGTGGTCTCGCCTGGCCATTTGTTAGTGGCATCCAGACCCATTTTTGATCCCAGCCCCGAGACCGGAGAAGCAAAGTCCAGGTAATCGATGGGCGTGTTGTCGATCATCACCGTGTCGCGCTTGGGGTCCATGCGCGTGGTGATGGCCCAGATCACGTCGTTCCAGTCACGCGCATTAATGTCGTCGTCGGTCACGATCACGAACTTGGTGTACATGAACTGGCGCAGGAACGACCAGACACCCAGCATCACGCGCTTGGCATGACCGGGGTACTGTTTCTTGATGGTCACCACCGCCATGCGGTACGAACATCCCTCGGGCGGCAAGTAGAAATCGACGATTTCCGGAAACTGCTTTTGCAGGATCGGCACAAACACTTCGTTGAGCGCGACGCCCAGAATCGCCGGCTCATCCGGCGGCCGGCCGGTGTAGGTGCTGTGGTAGATGGGCTTGATGCGATGGGTGATCCGCTCGACGGTCAGCACCGGAAAGCTGTCGACTTCGTTGTAATAGCCGGTGTGGTCGCCGTAAGGCCCTTCATTGGCTATTTCGCCCGGATGGATCACACCCTCCAGCACGATCTCGGCGCTGGCAGGCACTTGCAGGTTGCTGCCACGGCATTTGATCAGCTCGGTGCGCGAACCGCGCAGCAGCCCGGCGAACGCGTATTCGGAGAGGCTGTCCGGCACCGGGGTCACTGCACCCAGAATGGTTGCCGGGTCAGCACCCAGCGCCACAGCAACCGGATACGGCTCGCCGGGATGTTTGGCGCACCAGTCACGGAAGTCCAGCGCGCCGCCTCGATGGCTGAGCCAGCGCATGATGATCTTGTTGCGGCCGATCACCTGCTGGCGATAGATGCCGAGGTTCTGGCGCTCCTTGTTCGGGCCTTTGGTCACCGTCAGGCCCCAGGTGATCAGCGGCGCGACATCGCCCGGCCAGCAGGTCTGTACGGGCAGCATGCCGAGGTCTACGTCATCGCCTTCGATGACGATCTCCTGACACGGCGCGTCCTTGACGACCTTGGGCGCCATGGCGATGACCTTGCGGAAGATCGGCAGTTTGGACCACGCGTCTTTCAGCCCCTTGGGTGGCTCGGGCTCTTTGAGGAACGCCAGCAACTTGCCGATTTCGCGCAGCTCACTGACCGCTTCGGCGCCCATGCCCATGGCCACGCGCTCGGGCGTGCCAAACAGGTTGCCGAGCACCGGAATATCAAAGCCGACCGGTTTTTCGAACAGCAGGGCCGGGCCTTTGGCGCGCAAGGTACGGTCACAGATTTCAGTCATTTCCAGCACAGGTGAGATCGGCATCTGGATGCGTTTCAACTCTCCGCGCTGCTCAAGCTGCTGCACGAAATCCCTTAGATCTTTGAATTTCATTAACCCGGCCATTTATCCAAATAGATGCACATCCTACCTGCTCCGGCCCTTCAAGGCAGCTAATCCGCGGCACGCAGGCAAAAAAAATGGTGCCCCGAAGGACACCATTTTTTGAGCCAGCCTGCCTGTTACTTGCGTTTCATGGACAGGAAGAACTCGTCGTTGGTCTTGGTCTGCTTGAGCTTGTCGATCAGGAACTCGATAGCGGCGACTTCGTCCATCGGGTGCAGCAGCTTGCGCAGGATCCACATGCGCTGCAACTCGTCATCAGCGGTCAACAGCTCTTCACGGCGTGTGCCGGAGCGGTTGATGTTGATGGCCGGGAACACACGCTTTTCTGCGATCTTGCGATCCAGAGGCAGCTCCATGTTGCCGGTACCCTTGAACTCTTCGTAGATGACTTCATCCATCTTCGAACCGGTTTCAACCAGTGCGGTGGCGATGATGGTCAGCGAGCCGCCTTCTTCGATGTTTCGCGCAGCACCGAAGAAACGCTTTGGCTTCTCGAGGGCGTGAGCATCGACACCACCGGTCAGTACCTTGCCGGAGCTCGGGATGACGGTGTTGTAGGCGCGAGCCAGACGGGTGATGGAGTCGAGCAGGATCACGACGTCTTTCTTGTGCTCGACAAGGCGCTTGGCCTTCTCGATCACCATTTCGGCAACCTGTACGTGACGGGTTGGCGGTTCGTCGAACGTCGAGGCAACCACTTCGCCGCGCACGGTGCGCTGCATTTCGGTTACTTCTTCCGGACGCTCGTCGATCAGCAGAACGATCAGATGCACTTCCGGATTGTTACGCGTGATGTTCGACGCGATGTTCTGCAGCATGATGGTCTTGCCCGCCTTCGGCGGAGCAACGATCAGACCACGCTGACCTTTACCGATCGGTGCGCACAGATCGATCACACGACCGGTCAGGTCTTCGGTGGAACCGTTACCGGCTTCCATCTTCATGCGGATCGTCGGGAACAGCGGCGTCAGGTTTTCGAACAGAATCTTGTTCTTGGCGTTTTCCGGACGGTCGTAGTTGATCGTGTCGACCTTGAGCAGAGCGAAATAACGCTCACCTTCTTTCGGTGGACGGATCTTGCCAACGATGGTGTCGCCGGTACGCAGGTTGAAACGGCGGATCTGGCTGGGGGAGACGTAGATGTCATCAGGGCCGGCCAGGTAGGACGCATCTGCAGAGCGCAGGAAACCGAAGCCGTCCTGGAGAATCTCCAGCACGCCATCACCGGATATTTCCTCGCCACTTTTCGAGTGCCGTTTCAGCAGGGAGAAAATGACGTCCTGCTTGCGCGAGCGGGCCATATTTTCTATGCCGGCCTGTTCGGCCATTTCGAGCAATTCGGTAATCGGCTTTTGCTTGAGTTCAGTCAGGTTCATATGGGGAATGACGTAATCATGTATGGAGGGGGAAATTAAGCTTTTGGCTTAATGAGGCCGCGCCGCAAAGAAGGCGACAGGATCGCGTACAAATCGAAAGGAGAGCGTCGGCGACGGCTAGCAGGGGGCAACGGAGAAGCCGTTGCGGGGCCGAATGTACCACCTGATTTTCCGGGCGTCTAGTATGACACTCGAAAAAAACCCCGCATTTTGCGGGGCTTTGAAACGCCTCAGATGTTGGCGTCGAGGAATGCAGCCAGCTGCGACTTCGACAGAGCGCCCACTTTGGTCGCCTCAACATTGCCGTTCTTGAACAGCATCAGCGTAGGAATACCGCGCACGCCATGCTTGGCAGGGGTTTCCTGGTTTTCATCGATGTTCAGCTTGGCGATCGTCAGCTTGCCTTCGTAGGTAGTGGCGATTTCGTCCAGTACCGGGGCAATCATCTTGCACGGGCCACACCATTCAGCCCAGTAGTCAACAAGCACAGGACCCTGAGCCTTGAGTACTTCAGCTTCGAAGGTGGCGTCGGTGACGTGTTTGATCAGGTCGTTGCTCATGGAAGTCTCCGAGGTCGTAGGCTAAAAACGACGCCCATCATAGCGGTCCTGCTGTGATTCAGGAAGCAAAGCTTCATTGAGTCTGGCTATCGTGCGGCATGACTGCGGTTATGGCCGACGCTCAGTTCGAGGGTGACACGAAGACGATGCCGGTACGCAGGGCTGCACCACGTATGTGTTCCTGCATGGCCTTTTGCGCCGGGCCCGAGGCGTGCCGGGCCAGGGCACGGAGAATCTTGCGGTGCTCCTGCCAGGTTTCCATGACTCGAGCCGCGCGGATGAATGGCATTTTCTGGCTTTCGAGGAAAATATCCGCGCCTGCCGTGACAATCCCGAGCATCGCCTGATTGCCGCTGGCGACCAGGATATGCCGGTGAAATTCGAAATCCAGCCGGGCGGCCGCTTCAAAGTCTCCGGCGCGCAACTCCAGGCGCATCGCTTCGACGTTGTCTTCCAGCACGTCACGTTCGTCGGCCGTCAGCGTCACGGCGGCCAGCCCTGCAGCGAAGCCTTCCAGTGCGTAGCGCAACTGAAAAGTGTCAGCGGGTGAGACCCGGGCTTCGAAAGGCCAGGAAAATCCGCTCGTGCGCTGTTCTGGTTCAGAAACGGACTGAACGAACACGCCTTTGCCCGGCTGCACGCTGACCACGCCCAAGGCGCTGAGCGACGACAAGGCTTCACGCAGCGAGGCGCGACTGACACCCAGCAAAACCGCCAGATCGCGTTGCGACGGCAGGCTTTCGCCGGGCTTGTACCCTTGTTCGGCAATCAACTTGCGAATGGCCCGGAGGGCTGATTCGGGTACTGCGAGTGAAGTGTGCGGCATCACTGTTCAGGCCAGTCAGTCCAGTAAAAAGCCCTTTTATCCCCATCTCGAAAATTCGGCAAGCGACGCCCAGCACTGGGGCGGTCGGGCCTCAAGGCGCGCCAAAGAAGGGCGTGAGATACGCCAACTGGTCAGACCAGTAAGACCGTAATAGCACTGAAAACCTTGAGTTATGGCGCGTAACGAGCGAATGGCATGCGCTGTGCACTGCTGTGAACGGGATACACGCCAACATCTTTCGTTCCGCCCGGAGATTTCATATGACCAAGCGTTACAGCGCTCTGCTTACTGCCTTGTTTGCCAGCCTGATGCTGAGCCAGACGCCCGCGCACGCCAACGGCCTGGACGACGTCATGACGCGCGGCACCTTGAAGGTTGCCGTACCCCAGGACTTCCCGCCGTTCGGCTCGGTCGGCCCGGACATGAAGCCGCGCGGTCTGGACATCGATACTGCACAACTGCTGGCCGACAGGTTGAAGGTCAAACTGGAACTGACGCCGGTCAACAGCACCAACCGCATCCCGTTCCTGACCACCGGCAAGGTTGATCTGGTGATCTCCAGCCTGGGCAAAAACCCGGACCGCGAGAAAGTCATCGATTTCTCCCGCGCCTATGCTCCGTTTTACCTGGCGGTATTCGGCCCGCCTGATTCTCCGGTCAAGGACATCGCCGACCTGAAAGGCAAAACCATCAGCGTGACCCGTGGCGCTATCGAAGACATCGAGCTGTCGGCCGTTGCACCTGAAGGCACCACCATCAAGCGCTTTGAAGACAACAATTCGACCATCGCGGCTTATCTCGCCGGCCAGACCGATCTGATCGCCAGCGGCAACGTGGTGATGGTCGCCATCAGCGAGCGCAACCCTAAACGCATCCCTGCGCTGAAAGTGAAACTCAAGGACTCGCCGGTGTACGTCGGTGTGAACAAGGGTCAGCCGGAACTGCTGGGCAAGGTCAACGAGATTCTGAACGCTGCCAAGGCTGACGGCTCGCTGGAAAAAGCATCCCAGACCTGGCTGAAGCAACCGCTGCCCGCCGATCTCTGATTACTGCTTTTCGGTCACAGGATTCACCCATGGCTTATCACTTCGACTTCACACCGGTCCTGCAGAACCTCGACGTGCTGTTGCGCGGGGCTTTGTTCACGCTGGAACTGACCGCCATCGGCACCCTGCTCGGCGTCAGCCTCGGCATTGTCGGGGCTGTCGTGAGGGCCTGGAAGATCCAGCCCTTTGCGACGATCTTCGCCATTTACGTCGAGCTGATCCGCAACACGCCGTTTCTGGTCCAGCTGTTCTTTATCTTCTTCGGCCTGCCGTCGCTGGGCGTGCAGATCACAGAATGGCAGGCGGCGGTACTGGCGATGGTCGTCAACCTGGGGGCTTACTCGACCGAAATCGTGCGCGCGGGCATTCAGGCAATTCCCAAGGGTCAGCTTGAAGCGTCGGCCGCACTGGCGATGAATCGTTATGAAGCCTTTCGCTACGTGGTGCTGGTGCCGGCACTGGGCAAAGTCTGGCCGGCGCTGAGCAGCCAGATCATCATCGTGATGCTGGGTTCGGCGGTCTGTTCGCAGATTGCCACCGAAGAGCTGAGTTTCTTTGCCAACTTCATTCAGTCGCGCAACTTCCGGTCGTTTGAAACCTACATCGTGACGACCCTGATCTACCTGGCCATGGCGCTGCTGATCCGTCAGTTGCTGGCCTGGATCGGGCGACGTTACATAGCGAGGAGCCGCTGATGGATTTCACCCTCTGGGACATCGTGCGCAACCTGCTCATCGGCCTGCAATGGACCGTTGCCCTGTCGCTGGTGGCGTTTATCGGCGGCGGGCTGATCGGCTTGCTGATCATGGGCATGCGCACCTCGGAAAAGTCCGGCCCGCGTGTGATCGCCAAGCTCTATATAGAGCTGTTTCAGGGCACGCCGCTGTTGATGCAGCTGTTTCTGGTGTTCTTCGGTGTAGCGCTGATGGGCATGAACATTTCGCCATGGGCCGCGGCGGCGCTGGCCTTGACCTTGTTCACCAGCGCTTACCTCGCGGAAATCTGGCGCGGCTGCGTGGAGTCGATTTCCAAGGGCCAATGGGAAGCGTCCGCCATCCTGGCGATGACGCCGCTTGAGCAGATGCGTTACGTGATCCTGCCTCAGGCGCTGCGCATCGCCATTGCACCGACCGTGGGCTTTTCCGTGCAGGTGGTCAAAGGCACCGCGGTGACCTCGATCATCGGCTTCACCGAACTGACCAAGACCGGCAGCATGCTGGCCAACGCCACGTTCGAACCTTTCATGGTCTATGGCTTTGTTGCCCTGGGCTACTTCATCCTTTGCTATCCCTTGTCGCTGTGTGCGCGCCATCTGGAAAGGAGACTGCATGCCTCTGCTTAGAATTTCCGCCCTGCATAAATACTATGGCGATCACCACGTACTGAAGGGCATCGATCTCTCGGTCGAAGAAGGCCAGGTGGTGGCGATCATCGGCCGCAGCGGTTCGGGCAAGAGCACCCTGCTGCGCACGCTCAACGGGCTGGAGTCGATCAACGATGGCGTGATTGAAGTGGACGGCGAGTATCTGGACGCCGCACGCGCCGATCTGCGCACGCTGCGGCAGAAAGTCGGCATGGTGTTTCAGCAGTTCAACCTGTTCCCGCACCTGAGCGTGGGCGAGAACGTGATGCTCGCGCCGCAGGTCGTGCAGAAGGTACCGAAGGCAGAAGCGGCCAAACTGGCGAGGAAGATGCTGGAGCGTGTCGGGCTCGGCGAGAAATTCGATGCCTTCCCGGATCGCCTGTCTGGCGGCCAGCAGCAACGTGTGGCCATTGCCCGTGCGCTGGCCATGTCGCCCAGGGTCTTGCTGTGCGACGAAATCACCTCGGCGCTGGACCCTGAGCTGGTCAACGAAGTGCTCAGTGTCGTTCGGCAACTGGCGGCAGACGGCATGACCCTGATCATGGTGACCCACGAAATGCGCTTCGCCCGTGAAGTGGGCGACAAACTGGTGTTCATGCACCAGGGCAAAGTGCATGAAGTGGGCGACCCGAAAGAACTTTTCGCCAACCCGAAAACCCCGGAACTCGCGAACTTCATCGGCACAGCAGAACAAGCCTGACGCTGGACGCAGAGCGTCCGGAACGGCATGCCCACGCGGAGCATGGGCACGATCAGGTTCGTCCAGACTGCGCAACGCCCTCAAGAGCGGACGCAGAGCGTCCGGAACGGCATGCCCACGCGGAGCATGGGCACGATCGGGTTCGTCCAGACACCTATCGTTCCTCACGCTCCGCGTGGGAATGCATTTCGTGACGCTCCGCGTCACACTGCCCAGATAGCCATACGCCACGTCTGAGAGTAATACCGGGTATTTCCAGCGCCTGAACAGCTTCGCGTTGGCGGCAGGCATGGATCGTGGCACGATGGTGCGGTTATCGAACTGGATTTTCTGATCATGCCGCACACCACACCCAAGAATCTTTCACTGATCGCTGCTATCGACCTGGGCTCAAACAGCTTCCATATGGTTGTCGCGAAAGCCAATCAGGGCGAAATCCGTATTCTTGAGCGCCTTGGCGAAAAGGTGCAGTTGGCCGCGGGCATCGACGAAGAGCGCCAGCTGTCTGAAGAATCCATGCAGCGCGGTCTCGACTGCCTGAAGCGCTTTGCCCAGTTGATCAATGGTCTGCCGCACGGTGCCGTGCGCATCGTCGGCACCAACGCGCTGCGCGAAGCACGTAATCGCAATGAATTCATTCACCGCGCCGAAGAAATCCTCGGCCATCCGGTGGAGGTGATTTCCGGCCGCGAAGAGGCGCGTCTTATCTACCTGGGCGTCTCCCATACGCTGGCCGATACGCCGGGCAAGCGTCTGGTCGCCGACATCGGCGGCGGCAGTACCGAGTTCATCATCGGCCAGCGCTTCGAGCCGCTGCTGCGTGAAAGCCTGCAGATGGGCTGTGTGAGCTTCACCCAGCGCTACTTTCGCGACGGCAAGGTGACACCCGCCCGTTACGCCCAGGCCTACACGGCGGCGCGCCTCGAAATCATGAGCATCGAACACGCGCTGCATCGTCTGAAGTGGGATGAGGCCATCGGCTCATCAGGCACCATTCGCGCCATCGGTGTGGCACTCAAGGCCAACGGCTATGGCGCAGGCGAGGTCAACGCCGAAGGGCTGGCCTGGCTCAAGCGCAAACTGTTCAAACTGGGTGACGTCGAAAAAATCGACTTCGACGGCATCAAACCTGACCGACGCGCGATTTTCCCGGCAGGCCTGGCGATTCTCGAAGCCATCTTCGACGCCCTCGAACTCAAGCGCATGGACCACTGCGAAGGCGCATTGCGCGAAGGCGTGCTGTATGACCTGATGGGGCGCCATCACCACGAAGACGTGCGTGAACGCACCCTCAGCTCGCTGATGGAGCGTTATCACGTCGACCTGGAACAGGCCGCACGCGTCGAAGCCAAGGCGCTGCATGCGCTGGAGCAGGTTGCCGAGAGCTGGGAGTTGCAGCACGAGAGCTATGCCGAGCTGCTGAGCTGGGCTGCCAAGGTGCATGAGATCGGGCTGGACATCGCCCACTATCATTATCACAAGCACGGCGCCTACCTGATCGAACACTCGGACCTTGCCGGATTCTCACGCGAAGACCAGCAAATGCTCGCCCTGCTGGTGCGCGGTCATCGCCGGAATATTCCCAAGGACAAGTTCGCCGACTTCGGCGCGGAAGGCATCAAGCTGATTCGCCTGTGCGTGCTGTTGCGCTTTGCGATTCTGTTTCACCACATCCGTGGCACCCAGGAGATGCCACGCGTGGTGCTGCGTGCCGACGGTCCGAGCCTCGATGCCGAGTTCCCGGAAGGCTGGCTGGAAAACAACCAGCTGACTCAGGCCGACTTCGCGCTGGAAGCGGAGTGGCTGGCCCGAGTCGGGATCATCTTCAGCGTACGCTGAGGACCGGGTTGCTCAGGCGCTCCAGCAGGGTCGCCTGAGCACTTCGAGCGTTCTGATTACCGGTCGGCGTACTGCGCACGTAACGCCCGTCTGACTGCAACAGCCAGCTGTGGGTGTTGTCGGTCAGGTAGCTTTCCAGTTCCTTCTTCACGCGCAGAATCAACTTCTTGCCTTCCACCGGGAAGCAGGTCTCGACACGCTTGTCGAGGTTGCGCTCCATCCAGTCGGCACTCGACAGGAACATCTGCTCGTCGCCGCCGTTGAGGAAGTAGAACACCCGCGTGTGCTCCAGGAAACGGCCGATGATCGAGCGCACATGAATGTTGTGCGAGACCCCGGCAATCCCCGGACGCAGGCAGCACATGCCGCGCACCACCAGATCGATACGCACACCGGACTGGCTGGCCTTGTACAGCGCGCGAATGACTTTCGGGTCGGTCAGCGAGTTGAACTTGGCGATGATGTGCGCAGGCTTGCCATCGAGCGCAAATTGCGTCTCGCGGGCGATCATGTCGAGCATGCCCTTCTTCAGCGTGAACGGTGCATGCAGCAGTTTCTTCATGCGCAGCGTCTTGCCCATGCCGATCAACTGGCTAAACAGTTTGCCGACGTCTTCGCACAAGGCGTCATCGGACGTCAGCAAGCTGTAGTCGGTGTACAACCGCGCATTGCCTGCGTGATAGTTACCGGTCCCGAGGTGCGCGTAACGCACGATCTCGCCCGCCTCGCGGCGCAGGATCAGCATCATCTTGGCGTGGGTCTTGAAGCCGACCACGCCGTAGATCACCACCGCGCCTGCAGCCTGCAGACGACTGGCCAGTTGCAGGTTCGACTCTTCGTCGAAACGCGCACGCAACTCGATCACCACCGTGACCTCCTTGCCGTTACGCGCAGCATCCACTAATGCGTCGACAATTTCCGAGTTGGCACCGCTGCGATACAGCGTCTGGCGCACGGCCAGGACGTGCGGGTCTTTCGCCGCCTGACGCAGCAGATCCACCACCGGCGTAAAGGACTCGAATGGATGCAGCAGCAAAATGTCCTGCTTGCTGACCACGCTGAACACGTTTTCGCTGTTCTGCAGCAGCTTGGGGATGGCTGGCGTGAACGGCGGATATTGCAGTTCCGGATGGCTGTCCAGACCGGTAATGCTGAACAGACGCGTCAGGTTGACCGGGCCATTGACCTGATACAGCTCGGACTCGTTCAGGTTGAACTGCTTGAGCAGGTAATCCGACAAGTGTTTCGGGCAGGTATCAGCCACTTCCAGGCGTACCGCATCGCCGTAACGACGCGAAAACAGCTCGCCACGCAGCGCGCGCGCCAGGTCTTCCACGTCTTCCGAATCCAGCGCCAGGTCAGCGTTTCGGGTCAGGCGGAACTGATAGCAGCCCTTGACCTTCATGCCCTGGAACAAGTCATCGGCGTGCGCGTGGATCATCGACGACAGGAACACGAAGTTATCGCCAGGCCCGCAGACGTCTTCCGGCACCTTGATCACACGTGGCAGCAAGCGCGGCGCAGGAATGATCGCAAGACCGGAGTCGCGGCCAAAGGCATCGATACCTTCCAGCTCGACAATGAAGTTCAGGCTCTTGTTGACCAGCAACGGGAACGGGTGCGTCGGGTCCAGACCGATCGGGGTGATGATCGGCGCGATCTCGTCACGGAAATAGCGACGTACCCAGGCCTTGAGCTTGGCGGTCCAGTGGCGACGACGGATGAAGCGCACCTGATGCTTTTCCAGCTCAGGCAGCAGAATGTCGTTGAGGATCGCGTACTGGCGATCCACATGACCGTGAACCAGCTCGCTGATCCTGGCCAGTGCCTGATGCGGTTGCAGGCCATCGGCACCGGCTTGCTCACGGGCAAAGGTGATCTGCTTCTTCAGACCTGCAACACGAATCTCGAAGAACTCATCGAGGTTGCTGGAGAAGATCAGCAGAAACTTCAGCCGCTCCAGCAACGGGTAGGACTCATCGAGCGCCTGTTCCAATACCCGGATATTGAACTGCAGCTGGGACAGTTCGCGGTGGATATACAGGCTGCTGTCGTCCAGGTTCGGAGCGACGATGGCGGGCACCACAGCGGCAGGCGCCTCGATGGCCGGGATTACTTCGATATCAGGCTCAACCACGGGCGTTGCCTCCTGAACATCGACTTCAACAGCGGCTTCGATGAGTGCTTCGGTATTCATGAATGTTCCTGTGAGGCTATTGCCCCTTCAACAGTTGAGCGGCACGAACGGCAAAATAAGTGAGAATGCCGTCGGCACCTGCGCGTTTGAAGGCAGTGAGGGATTCGAGAATCACCCCTTCACTCAGCCAACCATTCTGGATTGCTGCCATGTGCATCGCGTATTCACCACTGACCTGATAGACAAAGGTCGGCACCTTGAATTCATCCTTGACCCTGTGAAGGATGTCCAGATAGGGCATGCCGGGTTTGACCATCACCATGTCAGCGCCTTCAGCAAGGTCGGCCGCCACTTCGTGCAGCGCTTCGTTGCTGTTGGCCGGGTCCATCTGGTAGGACGCCTTGTTAGCCTTGCCCAGGTTCAATGAAGAACCCACCGCATCGCGGAACGGGCCGTAATAGGCACTGGCGTACTTGGCCGAGTAGGCCATGATTCGAACGTTGACATGCCCGGCCAGCTCCAGAGACTCGCGGATGGCCTGAATACGGCCGTCCATCATGTCTGATGGCGCGATGACCTGAGCACCTGCATCGGCGTGGGACAACGCCTGCCTGACCAGCGCATCGACAGTGATGTCGTTCTGCACGTAGCCTTCTTCATCGAGGATGCCGTCCTGGCCGTGGGTGGTGAACGGGTCCAGCGCCACATCAGTGATGACGCCCAGCTCCGGGAAGCGGTCACGCAGGGCGCGGGTGGCACGCTGCGCGATGCCGTCCGGGTTCCAGGCTTCGGCACCGTCCAGGGATTTCTTTTCCGGCGGGGTCACCGGGAACAGCGCCAGCGCAGGAATACCCAGCGCGACCCAGTGTTCAGCTTCCTTGAGCAGCAGATCGACGCTCAGACGCTCGACGCCGGGCATCGAGGCGATGGATTCACGACGGTTTTCACCATCGAGTACAAATACGGGGAGAATCAGATCGTCAACGGTGACCACGTTTTCACGCACCAGCCGACGGGAAAAGTCGTCGCGGCGATTACGGCGCAGACGAGTAAGAGGAAACAGGCGGTTTGCGGGGGTAAAGCTCACGGCGAGACTCCTGAGCCCGCTTACGCGGGCAAGCGCGACAGTTATAAGCCGCCATTATGACCAATGTGTGACAGTCATGGTTCGACCTGCGACTGCACGTCGCGGCCATGGCCCTTATGGGGATGCGACCATTGTGGTTGCAAGAATCTTTAACGTCGAGACACATATCGACACTTTCATCCTTGCCGTCGGCGCGTTAGGCTGCGCGTTCACTTCGCCAGCATCCAGACAATGCTCCAGAATTTCTTGAACGAATTCGGCTACTTTGCCCTCTTCCTCGGCACCTTTTTTGAAGGCGAGACCATTCTGGTTCTTGCCGGATTCCTGGCGTTTCGTGGGTACATGGACCTCAACATCGTCATCATCGTCGCCTTTTTCGGCAGCTATGCGGGTGACCAGTTGTGGTATTTCATGGGGCGCAAACACGGTCGCAAGCTCCTGGCGCGCAAGCCTCGCTGGCAACTCATGGGCGACAAGGCCCTCAGGCTGGTGCGCAAGCATCCGGACATCTGGGTACTCGGCTTCCGCTTCGTCTATGGCTTGAGAACCGTCATGCCAGTGGCCATCGGCCTGTCCGGCTATCCACCCGGGCGCTACTTGCTGCTTAACGGCATCGGCGCTGCGGTCTGGGCCGCAGCACTGGGTTCGGCGGCCTACCATTTCGGCGCAATCCTTGAAGGCCTGCTGGGCAATATCAAGAAATACGAGCTGTGGGTGCTGGGCGCGCTCATTCTGCTTGGCCTGTGCCTGTGGATACGCAGGCGCTTCAAGAATGCGCGTATCGCTCGTGAAGCACGCGAAGAAAAGGATCGCTACTGCGCCTCGGCAGCGGCTTCCGATCTGGATGAGCCGATTGCAGTGCCTGTCGACCCAGCCAAAAAGTCCGACGAATAAACCTGCCCTGACAGGCATCCGGGTGAAGGCATCGCGCCTCACCCGGCAGCAGCATCCTCGCCGTCTCGTCTCCCCGTACCGCCGGTCAGGCACCTGACAGTTTGCAGGCCGCATTGAGCGACGCATGGTGTACTGTACAAATAAACAGTATACGAGTGCATCCACATGTCCAGCCCTTCCCAGATTCGCGGCCGCGGTACTGCCAGCAATCCGCACAATCGCTTCGCGCCCAGCCAGTCTGTCGCAGAAGATGACGGCTGGTATCAGGAAGCCCCGCTGACGCAGGGCACTCAGGTCACCCATGAGACGGCCAAGAGCATCATTACCCGCAACAGCTCGCCGGACATCCCCTTTGATCGGTCGATCAACCCTTATCGCGGTTGTGAGCATGGCTGCATCTATTGTTTCGCCAGGCCCAGCCACGCCTACTGGGACATGTCGCCGGGACTGGATTTCGAGACAAAACTGATCGCCAAGACCAACGCAGCGGCGCTGCTGGAGCAGCAGCTTTCGAAACCGGGCTACCGCTGCGCGCCGGTCACGCTGGGGGCCAACACCGATCCTTATCAGCCGATCGAACGTGAATACCGGATCACCCGTGCCACGCTCGAGGTGCTGCTGCGCTATCGTCACCCGGTGAGCATCATTACCAAAGGCTCATTGATCCTGCGTGACCTGGATCTGCTCGCGGAAATGGCGAAATTGCGCTTGGTATCGGTGTACATCAGCCTGACCACACTCGATGACGAACTCAAGTGCATCCTTGAGCCGAGGGCTGCAGCCCCCAAGGCTCGCTTGCGGGCGATTCGGGTATTGCGTAATGCGGGTGTGCCGGTCGGCGTGCTGTGCGCGCCAATGATCCCGATGATCAATGACCACGAACTGGAAGCGCTGCTCAGCGAAGCAAAAGCCGCAGGGGCGTTGAGCGCCAGTTACGTGATGCTGCGTCTGCCGCTGGAGGTCGCGCCGCTGTTCGAAGAGTGGTTGAAGACGCATTACCCGCAACGCGCCGAGCATGTGCTGAGCCTGATTCGGCAGAGCCGTGGTGGTGCGCTTTATGACAGCCAGTTCGGTTCGCGTATGCGTGGCGAAGGCCCGTTTGCCGACCTGCTGGCACAACGCTACGCTATTGCGGTCAAACGACTGGGTTTGAATCGACGCGAGTCTTTCAAACTGGATTGCGAGGCCTTTTGTCGCCCCGGAGGGCAAATGTCGTTGCTGTGACGAACTTGGTACTATCGTGCAAACCCGCATTCCAGAGCCATCGCATTCAGTTTCACTTAAGCTTGGGCAATTAGTCTGTAACTCTGAGTGTCACCAGCGATATAGCGCTCAAGGGATTTGTTCGTGATTCCTGTTGCAGGAATCACATCCGGCTCTGGTTAAACAGGCATGAGAAATCCACATCAATCCGTCAGAGAGGATGAACAGATGAGAGACACGGACAACCAGCATTCGGCTAGGTCGGACAGCAATGACAGCCATTTGAGTAGCGCCGACGTAGCGTTGAAGCAGATCGTCGATGGCTTTGTACATTTTCGTAATGAGGTCTTCCCGCAGCAGGAAGAGCTGTTCAAGAAACTGGCGAATGCCCAGTCGCCACGGGCCATGTTCATCACTTGTGCCGACTCGCGCATCGTGCCTGAACTGATCACCCAGAGCTCACCCGGCGACCTGTTCGTCACGCGTAACGTGGGCAACGTTGTTCCGCCGTATGGCCAGATGAACGGTGGCGTGTCCACCGCACTGGAATACGCAGTGGTTGCGCTGGGTGTACAGCACATTATCGTTTGCGGCCACTCCGATTGTGGCGCCATGCGAGCCGTGCTCAACCCGGACAGCCTGGACAAGATGCCGACGGTCAAAGCCTGGCTGCGTCATGCCGAAGTCGCCCGCACCGTGGTCGAGCAAAACTGCAATTGCACCGGCGAGCTGGAAACCATGCAGGTCCTGACTCAGGAAAACGTGATTTCCCAGCTGCAACACTTGCGCACCCACCCTTCGGTTGCCGCGAAGATGGCCAGCGGTCAGCTGTTCATTCACGGCTGGGTCTACAGCATCGAGACCAGCGAAATTCTGGCCTATGACGCTGAACGTGACAGCTTCGTGCCGCTCGATGGCAAGGGTCCGACACCAATGGCTTCCCCGAAAGCACGCTTTTCAGTCGATTGATAGTCGTCTCGACTGACGGCAAGCCCTTCCTAATCAGATGATGGCGGTTGCGCAGGATGCGCGCCGCCCGTCTTGCCTCGCCTGAAGAATTGCGGAGAAGCGCCATGGGAATCACCCAATTGAAATCCGTTTTACCACGGGAGCTGCTGGCTTCCGTGGTCGTGTTCCTGGTCGCCCTGCCCCTCTGCATGGGTATTGCGATTGCGTCTGGCATGCCTCCGGCCAAAGGTCTGATCACCGGCATCATCGGCGGCCTGGTGGTCGGCTGGATAGCCGGTTCGCCATTGCAGGTCAGCGGCCCGGCCGCAGGTCTGGCAGTGCTGGTGTTTGAAGTCGTTCGCGAGCATGGCATGGCGATGCTCGGCCCGATCCTGCTGCTGGCAGGGCTGCTTCAGCTGCTGGCCGGTCGCTTCAAGCTCGGCTGCTGGTTCCGGGTAACGGCGCCGGCGGTGGTCTACGGCATGCTGGCGGGTATTGGCGTGCTGATTGTGCTTTCCCAGGCGCATGTGATGTTCGACAGCGGGCCCAAACCCTCCGGGCTGGACAACCTGATCGGCTTCCCCTCCACACTGATTCAGGCGATCGGGCCAGGCACCGGCATGCAAGCCGGTATGCTCGGTCTGGGCACCATGCTGATCATGTGGGGGTGGGAGAAACTTCGCCCTCAATCGCTGCGTTTCGTACCTGGCGCGCTGCTGGGTGTAGGTATTGCTACCGGTATCAGCCTGTTTCTGGCCTTGCAGGTCAAACGCGTGCAAGTGCCGGACAATCTGGCCGACGCCATCGACTGGCTGCGTCCGGCAGACCTGATGAACCTGGCTGACCCGGCGATTCTGGTGGCTGCCATCGTTGTGGCGTTTATTGCCAGCGCTGAAACGCTGCTTTCCGCGTCGGCGGTAGACCGTATGCACAGCGGCGAACGTTCGGACTTCGACAAGGAGCTGAGTGCTCAAGGCGTGGGCAACATGCTCTGCGGCCTGCTCGGTGCGTTGCCGATGACTGGCGTTATCGTGCGCAGCTCGGCCAATGTTCAGGCCGGTGCCAAAACCCGCTTCTCGACGATCTTCCACGGCCTGTGGCTGCTGGCTTTTGTCTTGCTGCTGTCGAGCGTGCTGCAAAGCATTCCGGTCGCAAGCCTGGCGGGCGTGCTGGTCTATACCGGTCTGAAACTGGTCGATCTCAAGGCGTTTCGTGGTCTGGGCCGTTATGGCCGGATGCCGATGTTCACCTACGCGGCCACCGCCGTGGCGATCATCTTCACCGACCTGCTGACCGGTGTACTGGTGGGCTTCGGCATGACGCTGGTCAAGCTGGCGTTCAAGGCTTCGCGTCTCAAGATCAATGTGGTCGAGCTGGCGGGCGAGAAAGAGTACGAACTGCGCCTGGTCGGTGCTGCGACTTTCCTCAAGGTGCCGGCGCTGACTCAGGCACTGGGCACCATTCCACAAGGCAGCACGGTGCATGTGCCGTTGGGCAACCTGTCCTACATCGACCATTCCTGTCTGGAGCTGCTGGAAGAGTGGGGGCGCTCCAACGCTGCCCACGGAACCCGGCTGATCATCGAGCCGCGCGGTTTGAAGCGTCGTCTCGAAGGGCGGGTCTACACGACAACGGGCATAGGTTCAGGCGCAACCTGACAGTTGCAGCCTCGCAGTGGTGGGGTCGGATGGGTCTTCGCGAAGCAGCGGAGTGTCATCCGGCTCCTTCCCTTGCTGGCGAAGACATTGAATCGGGCAGTCGGGTCAGACAGCGGAACGTTCCAGTTCCAGACCCACGCCCAGTTGACGTGACAGACATGGCCAGCGCTTCCAGGCCGCCCCCGTGTCAGGACTGCTCAGCTTCTCTCGGTAAACCTCGACCGAATCCAGCGCAAAGCTCTCGTCATCCAGCAGTTGATCGACCGCATGATGCACCGCTGCGTCCAGCTCATTGGCAAATTGCTCACCGATCAACTGATGGGCGATCACGCTGGCAACGGTGGTATTTGACGGAATCAGCGGCTGACCAAAATGCTTGATGTACAGGTCATTCACTTCCTCGACCAGCCTGTGCGCCAGATAAGCCTCGTCCAGCAAGCTCTCCAGCCCTTCGTGGCCGTCCATGATTGCAGGTGGAACGGCGAAAAAGTGCTCGGCAATCTTTAACACCGGTTTTATCTGCCCCTCAATCCCTGCCTCGACGGCCACCTCATGGGCAGCATCCAGCAGGTCAGGCACCAGATCGATATAAGCGGTAACGAAACGCGTCAGTACGTCTTTTGCATCGACATCCGGCAAGTGGATGGCGGGGTGCAGGTGCGGCAGCTTCTGTTCCAGTTGTTGCAGCAGGTGGCCGGTTTCGGCCTCATGTTGATGGGCTCGTTGTATCTGCTCGCGCAACGCGGCGGTGTTCATGGCGGTGAGCACTCCTGAGGGCAGTAAACCCCGTGGTTTGTTTAGGGAAATTCATACGTTAGCTGGCTTAACTAAATAGCTAAGACGCTTTTGTCATAACCGATTCATATTTATATGCATTGGCTATATCAGGTATCTGTTTGCTCATTTTCTGACCTTGTCGCGGTGATTGGCAGGCAATAACGGCTGACAGGAACGTGCGAAGGACCTCGCCTTTGCATAAGCAGACTACTCTGATGCCGAACAGACCCTTCACGGCACGCTGCCAGACGTAAAAGTGAGCCATCCATGACCCACCAGCCCGCTCCGCCCAGGCGGCCCGTTATCCGTTTACTGCTCCTGCTTGCCTTTATGTTCGCCTGCGGATTCGCGCTGGCACCGATCAAGGAACTGCTGAGCTGGGCGGTGAATGGACACAGCACTCCCGGCGATGCTTACGAGCAGGCGCAACAGGTTGATACGTCGCGTGAGATCGAGGTGCAGTTCACATCCAGCAATGCAGCGGGCATGGTCTGGGCGTTCTACCCCCGCGCCGGCCAGATGAACGTGCATCCCGGTGCGATCAACGAGATGATCTTCATCGCGCAGAATCCGACCGACAAGCCGATGAAAGCCCAGGCCGTACCGGGGATTTCACCGGGGAAGGCCGCGTCCTGGTTTCACAAGACCGAATGTTTCTGCTTCACCCAGCAGACGCTGCAGCCGGGTGAACGTATCGAGATGCCGGTGCGCTTCATCGTGGATCGCGACCTTCCCGAAGACGTCACCCACCTGACACTGGCGTACACCCTGTTTGATGTTACGCAGCGCTAGGCCTCGTCGTTGATATGGGACATCATTGCCAAACCCTACCCTCGCATTGAAACCATGACCCGAATCCAGAAAACCGTTTTCATCGCCGCCGGCATTGTGGCGCTCTTGCTTGGCCTGATCACCAGCCAGTTGCTGTTCAAACACGGGACGCAAGATCAGGCTGCGCTCAATGACGCGGGCATCATCCTGTTGCCGCAAAGCCGCGCCCTGCCTGCATTGAGCATGATTGACCAGAACGGCGAGGCGCTGGCCCTCGACGGACTCAAGCACCAATGGACGTTGATGTTCTTTGGTTACACCTTCTGCCCGGACATCTGCCCTACGACGCTGGCGCAGATAAAGCAGATCAGAAGCGAGCTGCCCAAAGACGCAGCCGAGCGGATGCGCGTGGTGCTGGTCAGCGTTGACCCCAACCGCGACACGCCGCAGCAGCTCAAACAGTACCTGGGGTATTTCGACAAAACCTTCATCGGCCTGACCGCCCCCGTGCCTGAACTGCAGAAACTGGCCAGCGCAGTCAGCATCCCGTTCATTCCGGCCGACACCAGCAAACCGAACTACTTCGTCGACCACAGCGGCAACCTGGCCCTGATCGGCCCGGACGGCACCCAGCGAGGCTTCATCCGCGCCCCGCTGAACAACCAGAAACTGGTCAGGCAGCTACCGGGATTGCTGGAGAGGGATTAGGGCCCATCAGATTCCTGTGACCACCAACCACGAAATGCAGGAGCGAACTTGTTCGCGAAGGCGGTAGTCCAGGCGCAGCAGATGCACCGAGTATTGGGCTATCGTTCCGCACGCTCCAGCGTGGGAATGCAGCTCTCGACGCTCTGCGTCGCCTGAGGACGCAGAGCGTCCTGAAGGGCGCTACCACGCAGAGCGTGGGAGCGATAGGGGGCATGTCCACACACTTATCGTTCCGCACGCTCCTGCGTGGGAACGCATTTCTCGACGCTCCGCGTCGCCTGAGGACGCAGAGCGTCCTGAAGGGCGCTACCACGCAGAGCGTGGGAGCGATAGGGGGTATGTCCACACACTTATCGTTCCGCACGCTCCTGCGTGGGAACGCATTTCTCGACGCTCCGCGTCGCAAAAGCAGCGTGATCAGGTCAGAACGCAGGCACCACAGCGCCTTTGTATTTCTCGGCCAGGAAGGTTTTCACTTCCGGGCTTTGCAGCGCTGCGACCAGCTTTTTCATGGCGTCCGAATCCTTGTTGTCCGGGCGGGCAACCAGGATGTTCGCATAGGGCGAATCAGGACCTTCGATGATCAGCGCGTCTTTGGTTGGATCAAGCTTGGCGCTAAGGGCATAGTTGGTGTTGATCAATGCCAGGTCGACCTGAGTCAGCACGCGTGGCAGCGTGGCGGCTTCCAGCTCGCGGAACTTCAGGTTTTTCGGGTTGTTGATCACGTCCGAAGGCTTCGACAGGATGTTGGTCGGGTCAGCCAGCGTAATCAGACCCGCCTTCTGCAGCAGCAACAGGGCACGGCCTTCGTTGGTCGCGTCATTCGGCAACGCGACGTTGGCGCCATACGGCAGCTCTGCCAGGGTCTTGGTTTTGTCCGAGTATGCGCCGAACGGCTCTACGTGGACCTTGGCCACGGCCACCAGATCAGTGCCCTTGCCCTTGTTGTACTCATCCAGGTACGGCTGATGCTGGAAGAAATTTGCGTCCATTCGCTTCTGGGCGACCTGGGCGTTCGGCTGAATATAGTCATTGAACACCTTGATGTTCAGGTCTACGCCTTCTTTGGCCAGGGTCGGTTTGACGAACTCGAGGATCTCGGCGTGCGGTACGGCAGAGGCCGCGACGGTCAGGGTTTCGTTGGCCTGCGCGGACAGCGCGGTCACAGCGGCAAATATGGCCAATAGCTTTTTCATGCAACAACTCCTTATGGCCCGCCAGTGGCGGGCCGATGCCTGCTGATTCAATCAACGATGAGTGAAATGCGCGACCAGTCTGTCGCCGATGGTCTGGAGTATCTGCACCAGCACCAGCAACAATACGACCGTCACAAACATCACATCGTTCTGGAAACGCTGATAACCATAACGAATCGCCAGATCGCCCAGCCCGCCAGCACCTACCGCACCGGCCATGGCCGTGAACGACACCAGCGCAATCGCCGTCACGGTGATCGCCGCCAGAATGCCAGGGCGTGCTTCCGGCAGCAGCGCCTTGATGATGATCTGCCGGGTAGTGGCACCCATGGCCTGTGTGGCTTCGATGATGCCGCGATCTACCTCACGCAGAGCAGTCTCTACCAGACGGGCAAAGAACGGCGTGGCGCCGGCGATCAGTGGCGGCAAGGTGCCAAGAATCCCCAGCGACGTGCCGGTGATGATTTCGGTCAGCGGCATCATCACGATCAGCAAAATGATGAACGGCAGCGCGCGCAGCATGTTCACAATCAGCCCGACCGTGGCATATACCTGCTTGTGCTCCAGCAATTGACGCGGCGAGGTCAGAAACATCAGCACGCCCAGCGGCAGGCCGAACAGGATGGTAAAGCCCAGCGAAACACTGAGCATGATCAGCGTGTCGCCTGTGGCCACCCAGATTTCGTACCAGTCGACGTTGGCGAACAGGTTCAGAAAAGCGTCCATCAGCGCAGCACCTCCATATGAACATCGGCGGCGGTGAAATGAGCAAAGGCCGCTTCCATGTCACCGCCGGTGATCGCCAGCGTCAGTTGCCCGTATGGCGTGTCCTTGATGCGGTCAATGCGACCCGCAAGGATGCTGTAGTCGACACCGGTTTCCCGGGCCACGGTGCCCAGCAGCGGCGCGTAGGTTGCCTCGCCCTGAAAGGTCAGACGCACGATACGGCCCTGCACATGGGAAAAATCATCACGCTGCTCGTTTTCATCGATCTGGTCGTCTTCCTGCACAAAGCGCTTGGTGGTGGCGTGCTTCGGATGCAGGAACACGTCGGCGACATTGCCCTGCTCGACGATCACACCGGCATCCATGACCGCCACCCGATCACACACGCGACGGATCACGTCCATCTCGTGAGTGATGAGGACGATGGTCAGGTTCAGCTCGCGGTTGATCTCGGCCAGCAATTGCAGGACCGACGCAGTGGTCTGCGGGTCCAGCGCGCTGGTGGCTTCATCGCACAGCAGGATTTTCGGTTTGGTCGCAAGGGCGCGGGCAATGCCGACGCGCTGCTTTTGCCCGCCAGACAATTGCGACGGGTACTTTCTGGCGTGATCGGAAAGCCCGACCCGTGCCAGCAACTCGGCAACGCGCTGATCGATCTGCTGGCGCGACATGTCGCCCGCCAGAGTCAGCGGCATGGCCACGTTGTCGGCAACGGTTTTGGAAGCGAGCAGATTGAAATGCTGGAAGATCATCCCGACCTGCTGGCGAAAGCGCCGCAAGCCAGTAGCGTCAAGCGCCGTGACATCTTCACCGTCGACCACGATCTGTCCGCCGCTAGGGGTTTCGAGACGGTTGATCAGCCGCAGCAGCGTGCTTTTGCCAGCACCGGAATGGCCGATGATGCCGAACACCTGGCCATCGTCGACGCGCAGGCTTGTAGGGTGCAATGCCGGTATTTCCCGGCCTGCCACCCGATAGGTTTTGTGGACGTTATGGAACTCGATCACGGAGCGAACCTTGTGGGGGCGCGTTAAAGAATCAGCGCAGTGGACCATGCTCCACTTGCTTCGTTACCTCGGCCAGATTGAACCGGGCGCGCATTTTAGCCTGTCCGGCCCGCAGTGCTTAGCATTTATTTGCAGGCAGGCCTGTGTAATGGGCATAACGCGACCGTTGGGGCGAAACCCGTTGAATCGGACTGAACGGCTGATTCTGTCACCGGTCACTTTCTGGATACCGTGATTTCCCGCTTGCATCAGGGAAGTCGAATTCAGCGAACCCAACTCAACGATTGGGTCGAGATAAGGAGTTGTTTCTGATGGCTAGCGAGAAAAAACCACCGATTGCCAACACACCGAAAAGCGAAATGGCAGGCACTGACACGCTTGATCGGGGCAATACCAACGCCAAGCTGGACAGCCTTGAGCAGTTCCGCTCGGATGCCACCAGCCAGGCACTGCGCACCAACCACGGCGTCAAGATTTCCGACAACCAGAACACCCTGAAAGTCGGTAGCCGCGGCCCGTCGTTGCTCGAAGACTTCATCATGCGTGAAAAGATCACGCACTTTGACCATGAGCGCATTCCAGAGCGTATCGTCCACGCTCGCGGCACCGCAGCACACGGTTATTTCCAGACTTATGAAGACCAGGGCGCGCTGAGTAAAGCAGGCTTCCTGCGTGATCCAGGCAAGAAAACCCCGGTTTTCGTGCGTTTTTCGACCGTTCAGGGCCCACGCGGCTCGGGCGACACCGTGCGTGACGTGCGTGGTTTTGCGGTCAAGTTCTACACCGACGAAGGCAACTTCGACCTGGTGGGCAACAACATGCCGATCTTCTTCATTCAGGATGCCATCAAGTTTCCTGACTTCGTGCACGCAGTGAAGCCTGAACCGCACAACGAAATCCCTACCGGCGGCTCGGCTCACGACACGTTCTGGGACTTCGTCTCGCTGGTACCTGAATCCGCGCACATGGTGCTGTGGACCATGTCCGACCGTGCAATCCCGAAAAGCCTGCGCACCATGCAGGGCTTCGGTATCCACACGTTCCGCCTGATCAACACCGAAGGCAAATCCACGTTCGTCAAATTCCACTGGAAGCCCAAGTTCGGCGTGTGCTCGCTGGTCTGGGACGAAGCGCAGAAGCTGGCCGGCAAGGACACCGATTTCCACCGCCGTGACCTGTGGGAGTCCATCGAGATGGGCGACTACCCGGAATGGGAACTGGGCGTGCAGATCGTCGCCGAGGAAGACGAGCACAAGTTCGACTTCGACCTGCTCGATCCGACCAAGATCATCCCGGAAGAGCTGGTGCCGGTTACGCCATTGGGCAAGATGGTGCTGAACCGCAACCCGGACAATTACTTCGCCGAGACTGAGCAGGTTGCTTTCTGCCCTGGCCATATCGTGCCGGGTATCGACTTCTCCAACGATCCGCTGCTGCAAGGTCGTCTGTTTTCCTACACCGACACGCAGATCAGCCGCCTCGGTGGTCCGAACTTCCACGAGATCCCGATCAACCGTCCGATTGCGCCGAACCACAATGGTCAGCGCGACGCACAGCATCGCACCACCATCGACAAGGGCCGCGCTTCCTACGAGCCGAACTCGATTGATGGCGGCTGGCCGAAAGAAACGCCGGCCGCTGCGGTAGACGGCGGTTTCGAGACTTACCCTGAGCGCGTCGAAGCGCACAAGGTTCGTGAGCGCAGCGAGTCGTTCGGCGATCACTTCTCCCAGGCGACTCTGTTCTTCCAGAGCATGAGCCATCACGAGAAAGAGCACATCATCGCGGCTTACAGCTTCGAGTTGGGCAAGGTCGAGCGCGAGTACATCCGTGCCCGTCAGGTCAACGAGATTCTGGCCAACATCGATCTGGAACTGGCCAGCCGTGTGGCTGCCAATCTGGGTCTGCCGGCACCGACCGCAGGCACCGTGCCGGTGCGTGAGACGTCGGTAAAAGAATCGCCGGCGCTGAGCCAGGTCAACCTGCTGTCGGGTGACATCGTTTCGCGCAAAGTCGCCATTCTTGTGGCCAATGGCGTTGACGGCAAAGCGGTCGAAGCCATGAAAGCTGCTCTGACGGCCAAAGGCGCACACGCTAAAGTGCTCGGCCCGACGTCTGCACCGGTCAAAACGGCCGATGGCAAAAGCCTGCCGGTAGATGCTTCAGCTGAAGGCTTGCCTTCGGTGGCGTTCGACGCGGTATTCGTGCCGGGCGGCGCGGATTCGGTGAAAGCGTTGAGCACTGATGGCGTGGCGTTGCACTTCATCTTGGAAGCCTACAAGCACCTCAAGGCCATCTCCGTTGCCGGGGAAGCCAAAGACTTGCTGAGCTTGCTGCGCCTTGAAGAAGACGCCGGGCTGCTGGTGGTGTCCGACAGCAAATCGTTCGAAGCCTTCTTCGACGCGATGGCACAACACCGTGTCTGGGACCGCGAAGTGAAAGCCAAAGCTATTCCGGCTTGATCTAACGTTCGACCTATCGTTCCCACGCTCCCGCGTGGGAACGCCTTCCTGGATGCTCTGCGTCCGCTCTTGAGCGTGCGGCGCCACACAGATGTGTGACGCGGAGCGTCACGGGAGGCATTCCCACGCGAGCGCAAGGAACGATAAGTGTCCGGAAGTCCGCCTGTAAAAAGGTGGCTCAGGACTTGGCGGGCGTCAGGATGATGTGGGCTTTTTCATTGCGCTCGATTTCGCGACGCAATTGCAATTCAAAATCCGGATTGGCCTTGATTACCCGCTTGGTCAGCAAGGTAGCCAGCCATGGGTAATCTTCGGTGCGTGGCACCACCAGCAGCACGTCACAGTTGAACGCTACGGTATCCGCTGCAATGTCATCCAGTTGACGACGCAGTGCAGGCATATCACCGATTTTCAGGTCGATAGTGGTACTCGGTGCTGACGGATCAACCAGTCTGGCCACCCTTCTCGCTTCAGCCTCTCTCAACTCCGCTTCGGCTTTTTCCAGTTCTGCCTTGCGCGCATGGGCAATCGCACCATTGACGCCGCTGGTCAGCGCAGGCGCCTTGGGCATCAGTGCGCGAGCGCGACTCAATGCGCTGGCAGCGGCGTTCATGTCGCCCTTCTGCAGGCTGATCTGGCTGCGGCTCAGGTAGGCTTCTGCCAGACGACGCTGGAGAGGCTCAAGCCGGGCGTCGTCGGCATTCGCCGCCTGCAGCGTCGCCAATTGATCCTCGGCGGTTGCCAGTTCATTGCCAGCGATGTTCTGTTCGAGCTGCGCGAAGGCATCAGGCTTAGCCTCGGACGCAGGCGTCTCGACCGTTGGCGCACTCTGACAGGCACCCAACAGGATGGAAAATGCGACAAGCAGCAGATAGCGTGGGGCGAACGGCTTCATTCCTGCGATTCTCTAGTTTGCGCAAAAAACGAGCAAGTCTACACCGCTCGCCTGGGTAGAACAAAGCTGAGCAAGAACAACGCCGCAGCGGATACCACTATAGACGGTCCGGCCGGTGTGTCCTTGAACCATGACAATGATAGCCCGATACACACTGCAGTCACGCCCAGCAGGCTTGCGCCGACCGCCATCTGCTCCGGCGAACGGGCGTGACGCTGTGCCGCAGCAGCCGGAATGATCAACAGCGATGTAATCAGCAAAACACCAACGATTTTCATCGCCACCGCGATCACGACCGCGATCAGCAGCATCAGCGCCATGCGCAGTGCAGCAACCGGCAGGCCTTCAACGCGGGCCAGCTCCTCATGCACGGTCATGGCCAGCAGCGGCCGCCACAGCGCAACGATGGTCACCAGCACCAGCGCGCTGCCGCCAAGAATCCACGCCAGATCGGCCGGGCTGATCGCCAGCAGATCACCGAACAGGTAAGCCATCAGGTCGATTCGCACTTCGTGCATGAAGCTGAGCACGACCAGCCCGAGCGACAGTGTGCTCGGTGCCAGAATCCCCAGCAGCGTGTCCGAAGCCAGTGGCTGACGCTGTTGCAGAGTAACCAGCAGCACCGCCAGCAGCAGGCAGCCGCAGGTCACGGCAATGGTCGGGCTGACATCCAGCAAAAAGCCCAGTGCCACGCCGAGCAGCGCGGCATGGGACAGTGTGTCGCCGAAATACGCCATGCGGCGCCAGACCACAAAGGACCCAAGCGGACCGGCCACCAAGGCCAGCGCAACGCCTGCCAGCAAGGCATACAGTAGAAAATCAGCCATGCTTGCAGCTGTCTCCGTGAACGTGAGTGTGAGGGGCAGCCGGCGCATCATTCACCACGGCGCCGTGCAGATCGTGGGCATGGTCATGATTATGGTGATAGATCGCCAGACTCTGCGCATTCTTGCCGAACAGTTCGACGAATGCCGGATCGTGGCTGACCTGCTCGGGGTGGCCGGAGCAGCAGACATGGCGATTCAGGCACACCACCTGATCGGTGGTGCTCATCACCAGATGCAGATCATGGGAGACCATCAATACGCCGCACTGATGACGGTCGCGCAAACGCGTGATCAGGCTATACAACTCAGCCTGCCCGGCCACGTCGACGCCCTGCACCGGCTCGTCGAGCACCAGCAGCTCAGGCTTGCGCAACAAGGCGCGGGCCAGCAGAACGCGCTGCATTTCGCCACCGGAAATACCCTGCAAAGGGCTGTCGATGACTTTTTCAGCACCGACTTCTTCAAGCGCGGATTGCGCAGCGGCACGGTCTACGCCCGGCACCAGACGCAGAAAGCGCAGCACCGACAACGGCAAGGTCTGGTCTACATGCAGTTTTTGCGGCATGTAGCCGACGCGCAACCTGGGTTTGCGCCACACCGTGCCTGAATCAGGTTTGAGCAGCCCCAGCACCGCACGCACCAGGGTGGTCTTGCCTGCGCCATTGGGGCCGATCAGCGTGACGATCTCGCCGGGACGGACGCTGAGCTGGATGTTGTCGAGCACACTTTGCCCGGACAGCGTGACGGCAACCTGCTCCAGACGTATCAATGCATCCGTCATCAGGCGGCCTTGCAGCCAGCGCACACGCCGACGATCTCGACGGTCTGGCCTTCAACCGCAAAACCGACTCCGGCGGCAGCATTGACCACAGACGTGCTGATGGCCGGATGTTGCAACTCGATAGCGGCGTGACACACACGGCAGATCAGAAACTGGCCCTGGTGCGCGTGGGTCGGGTGATTGCAGCCAGTGAAGGCGTTAAGCGAGGCGATCCGGTGGACCAGGCCGTTTTCCAGCAGGAAATCCAGCGCACGGTAGACGGTTGGCGGCGCAGCGCGGCGGCCGTCCTCTTCACTGAGCACCGCCAGAATGTCGTAGGCGCCCAGCGGTTTGTGGCTTTGCCAGACCAGTTCCAGCACACGGCGGCGCAATGTGGTCAGGCGCAGCCCCTGTTTTGTGCACAGCGCATCAGCTTCGGCGAGGGCCGAATGCACGCAGTGAGAGTGATCATGGGGGCGACTGGCCAGGGGAGTATTGGGCATGAGCAGCGACGATATTGGCTAGAGACGTTATTATGTTACCTGTTCCTGGCTTATATGAGTGATTCGAGTGCGCCGTCTTTTCAATCTTGTTGCTGTTCTGTGGATCAGTCTGTTGTTCATCGCCCCGGCTCAGGCCGAGGTCAATGTGTTGACCAGTATCAAGCCATTGCAGCTGATTGCGGCGGCTGTACAGGATGGCGTGGGTAAGCCCGAAGTGCTTTTGCCGCCCGGCGCATCACCGCATAACTATGCCCTGCGCCCATCCGACGTGCGGCGTGTGCGGGAAGTAGAACTGCTCTACTGGATCGGCCCGGACATGGAAACGTTCCTGCCGCGTGTCCTGCAAGGCCGCACGCTGCCGGCGGTTGCCGTGCAATCCCTGCCCGGCATGCACTTGCGCCACTTCGGTGAAGACAACGCCTCCCATGATGACCACGGTCATGACGACGATGCAGACGAACATGATCACAATCATCAGCCTGGCAGCCTGGACTCGCATCTGTGGCTGTCGACCGTCAACGCGCGCGTAATTGCAGCGAAAATGGCGGCGGACCTGAGCGCTGCGGACCCGGCCAATGCGACTCGCTACGCCAGTAACGCCGACGCGTTCAGCAAGCGTCTGGATGCTCTGGACGCCCGAATCAAGGGTCGTGTCAGCGCTGTTGCAGGCAAGCCTTTCTTCGTGTTCCACGAGGCGTTTGATTATTTCGAAGAGGCTTACGGGCTCAAGCACGCGGGTGTATTCGCCATCGCCGCCGAGATCCAGCCCGGCGCGCAGCACGTGGCCGCCATGCGCGAGCGCCTGAAAGCGGCGGGCAAAACCTGCGTATTCAGCGAGCCACCTTTGCGCCCGCGCCTGGCAGACACCCTGAGCGCCGGGCTGCCGGTCAAACTGGCCGAACTGGACGCGCTGGGTGGTTACATTCCGCCAACCGCGCAAGGTTACGAGCAGGTGTTACAGAAACTGGCTGATGATTTGACGGGTTGCCTGAGCAGTATTTGATTGCACAGGCACTTTTCGTCCTGAGTATTGTGCCGACGCTCCGCGTCGGTATGCCGTTCTGGACGCTCTGCGTCCGATCGGGAGCGTGCGGTGCGCCACGGATTTATGACGCAGAGCGTCACGAACTGCATGCCAACGCGGAGCATTGGCACGATAGTCAAAAGCGGGGCGTCAGTCAGAGCGCAAACGGCAGTGCGATGTGCGCTTCCTGGCGCTCGGCCAGGCGCTGTTCGAACTCCACAGGATCGTGAATCAGCACGTCTTGCCCGGCAAAGGTTTCGGCGGCGATCAGGCGTGACAGCCAGAAACGTACGCAGGCAATGCGCAGCATAGTGTCCCAGAGTTTCGATTCCGCAGCCGTGAACGGGCGCAGGCCTGCATAAGCGCCCAGCAAGGCGCGGGCGCGGACGGCGTCGAGCCGGCCGTCTTCGCGAGAGCACCAGTCGTTGAGGGCAATCGCCAGGTCGTACAGCATCGGGCCGGAGCAGGCATTGTAAAAGTCGATCAACCCGGTCAGGTGCGTGCCTTCAAACAGCACGTTGTCGCGAAACAGGTCGGCGTGCAGGTTGGCACGCGGCAACGCCATGATCTGCGGCTTGAGGTCTTCGATTTCCTGAAGGCTTTTTGCAAGCAATGCCCGCTGAGTCTCGCCCAGGTGCGACAGAAAACTCCGCCCCTCGCTCAACATCCAGTCCAGCCCGCGATCGGTCTTGCGCTCCACTATCTGCTCGCGCGTTGCCAGGTGCAGATTGGCCAGCAACTCACCGATCTGTACGCAATGTTGGGTATTCGGCTCACTGATGTGCTTGCCCGGCAGACGTGGCTGCAGAAGCGCCGGCTTGCCCGCCAGCTCGCGCAGCGCCTGACCGTCGGTAGTGCGCAGTGCGTAAGGCACCGGAAGATCGGCCTCGTGCAGCACATCAAGCAGCTCGATGAAGAACGGCATTTCCTGAACCGGACCGCGCTCTACCAGAGTCAGGACGAACTCGCCCCGCTCCAGGCTGATGAAGTAATTGGTGTTTTCACTGCCAGCGGCAATGCCCTGAAAGTCAAGCAGACGGCCGAGCCCGTAAGGGGCGAGAAATGTTTCCAGCTCGGGCCGAGCCAGCGGGGTAAAAACGGACATATCAGGACTGCCAACCATTAAAGTGAATGTAGGGTGCTACCGGATAACAACTACCAGCTGAATATTTCCCACTGCGGGATCAGCATGTCCGGTTGATCCGAACGGATGAAGTTGGGGCTTGTACCATCGGCGCGCACCAGAAAATAGGGCTTGCCGTGTTTCGGGGTGATTTTTACCGCATACAGAAAACCGTTCTGACGGTATTCCTGAATGGTTCTGTCGCCATCGGTGCGAATAGTAACGTCCGGCGCCGCCGAAGGTGAGTCCTCTGCTGCAACCGCGAGCAAAGGGCAAAGCGCCAACAGGCCGGTCAATAAGAGTCGATTTACCTTGCGCATGATAACCTTGTCCCTTTGTCGTCAATGGTCCGCGCATTCTAGCGCCGCACCCGCCGAAAAGGTTGATTCTGCTCATGACCCAAGCGCCGCTCGTCCTGGTGGACGGTTCTTCTTACCTCTACCGCGCCTTCCACGCACTGCCACCCCTGACCACGTCCAAAGGGCTGCCGACCGGCGCCGTCAAAGGCGTGCTGAACATGCTCAAAAGCCTGCGCCGCCAGTATCCGGACAGCCCGCTCGCGGTGGTTTTCGACGCCAAGGGCGGGACGTTCCGTGACGCGCTGTACACCGACTATAAAGCCAACCGGCCCAGCATGCCGGACGATCTGCGCGTGCAGGTCGATCTGCTGCATGCCTGCGTCAAAGGCATGGGCTATCCATTCCTGTGCGTGGAAGGCGTCGAAGCGGATGACGTGATCGGCACCCTGGCGCGCAGCAGCGCGGCGGCGGATCGGCCGGTGGTCATCTCCACCGGCGACAAGGACATGGCGCAACTGGTCGACGGGCATATCACCCTGGTCAATACCATGACCGGCAGCGTGCTCGACGTCGCGGGCGTGAAAGAGAAATTCGGCGTCGGCCCGGAGCACATCATCGATTACCTCGCGCTGATGGGCGACAAGGTCGACAACATTCCCGGCGTGCCGGGCGTCGGTGAGAAAACTGCCGTCGGCCTGCTGGTTGGCGTCGGCGGCGGGATCAAGGAGCTCTACGACAACCTCGACAAGGTCGCGACCCTGCCGATTCGGGGCGCCAAGACCCTGGCTGCCAAGCTCGAAGAACACCGCGAGATGGCTTTCCTGTCCTACGAACTGGCGACCATCAAGATCGACGTGCCGCTGGACATCGAGCTGGATCAGTTGCACTGCGGCGAGCCGGACCGCGATACGCTGATGGAGCTGTACGCCGAACTGGAATTCAAAAGCTGGATCGAAGACCTGCAACGCGACGCCAAGCGTGCCGGACAGGAGCTGGCGGTTGAAGAACCCACAGTCGAAGCCAAAGAAACGGCCTATGAGGTCATCCTCGAACAAGCCCAGTTCGATGCCTGGCTGAAAAAGCTTCAGGCCGCGCCGCTTTTCGCCTTCGTCACCCAGAGCAACGGCACCGACGCCCAGCGTGCGCAACTGGTCGGTCTGTCTTTCGCCATCCAGACCCACGAAGCGGCTTATATCCCGCTGACTCACTCGTACATGGGCGTGCCGCAGCAACTGGACCGCGACACGGTGCTCAAGACGCTCAAGCCGTTGCTGGAAGACCCGGGCAAGATCAAGGTCGGCCAGCACGCCAAATTCGCCATCAACCTGCTTGCCAACTGCGCGATCGATGGCGATCAGGCGCAGGGCATCGATTTGCAGGGTGTCAGGTTCGACACCATTCTGGAGTCCTACGTCCTCGACTCCACGGCGACCCGCCACGACCGCGACAGCCTGGTGGCCAAGTACCTGACGCACACGCCGATAAACTTTCAGGACATCGCTGGCAAGGGTGCCAAACAGCTGACCTTCGACCAGATTGCACTGGAGCAGGCGGGCAACTATGCCGCTGAAGAAGCCGATCTGACCCTGCGCCTGCATGAAGTCTTCGACGCCCGCCTGGCGGCAATCCCGACCTTGCAGCCGGTGCTCAACGATATCGAAATGCCGCTGGTGCCGGTGCTGGCCCGTATCGAGCGCCAGGGCGCGCTGGTCGATGCCAACCTGCTGGGCATCCAGAGCGTCGAGCTGGGCGACAAGATGACCGCCCTGGAGCGCGAAGCCTTCGCCATTGCCGGTGAAGAGTTCAACCTCGGCTCGCCCAAGCAGCTCGGGGTGATTCTCTATGAAAAACTCGGCATGCCGATCCTCAGCAAAACCGCCACCGGCCAGCCTTCGACTGCCGAAGCGGTGCTGGCTGAACTGGCCGAGCAGGACTTCCCGCTGCCCAAAGTGCTGATGCAGTACCGCTCGATGAGCAAGCTGAAGAGCACCTACACCGATCGTCTGCCCGAGCAGATCAACCCGCGCACCGGGCGCATTCATACCTCTTACCATCAGGCGGTAGCGGTGACAGGCCGCCTGTCCTCCAGTGATCCGAACCTGCAGAACATCCCGATTCGTACCGCTGAAGGCCGACGCATCCGTCAGGCGTTCGTGGCACCAAAAGGTTACAAACTGCTGGCCGCGGACTATTCGCAGATCGAACTGCGGATCATGGCGCATCTGGCGAAGGACGAAGGCTTGCTGCACGCGTTCCGCAACGACCTGGACGTGCACCGGGCAACGGCGGCGGAAGTATTCGGCGTCGAACTGGACGGCGTCACCAATGACATGCGACGCAGCGCGAAGGCGATCAACTTTGGGCTGATCTACGGCATGAGCGCGTTCGGTCTGGCCAAGCAGATCGGCGTCGACCGCAAGCAATCACAGGCCTACGTAGACCGTTACTTCGCCCGCTACCCCGGCGTACTCGACTACATGGAGCGCACCCGCGCCCAGGCCGCCGAGCAGGGTTTCGTCGAAACCATCTTCGGTCGCCGCCTGTACCTGCCCGACATCAATGCCAAGAACCCGTCCCTGCGCAAGGGCGCGGAGCGCATGGCGATCAACGCGCCAATGCAAGGCACCGCCGCCGACATCATCAAAAAAGCGATGGTGGCGGTGAACGGCTGGCTGGATGCGTCAGGGCTGGATGCGCGCGTCATCCTGCAGGTACACGATGAACTGGTGCTGGAAGTGCGCGAAGACCTGGTGGATCAGATCAGCGAACAGATCCGTCCGCACATGAGCGGGGCAGCAGAATTGGCCGTGCCACTGCTGGTGGAAGTGGGCGTGGGCAACAATTGGGACGAGGCACATTGAGTGAAACAGGGCGAACTTGTAAGCAGGTTCGTCAAACACTGTAGGAAAGGTGAACTTTTCTACATTGCTGGAACTTAACCATTTAGACAGGAGTCAGAGTTTCCGATTGATTGAAAAATCCATCATGCTCCTATGTTGTGTTAAGTGTTGGCATATATCCGGACCCCACCCTAAGGTCTGGACCTTAAGCCCCGGAACTTCCTTCTCCCCATGCGAAGTCCGGGGTCTTTTTTTGCCTGCGATTTACTCGGCAGGCGCCTTGTCTTCCAGCTCCATCCAGTCAGCCAGTACGGTATAGGCCTCTTCCAGCCCCATGCGCTTGGGGGCCGAGAACAATTGAATGCTGACAGCGTCGCCCCAGCCCTTGCGGATATCGGCCTGAACCTTGAGCAGCGTGTTCTTGGCTGCGCCGTAAGTCAGCTTGTCGGCCTTGGTCAGCAGAATGTGCATCGGCATATTGCTGGCGATCGCCCAATCCAGCATCAACAGGTCGAAGTCGGTCATTGGATGACGGATGTCCATCATCAGAATCAGCCCTTTCAGGCTTTCACGACTGCCCAGATAGGCTTCCAGGTGACGCTGCCAGTGCAGCTTCAGCGGGATGGGGACTTTCGCGTAGCCGTAGCCAGGCAGGTCGACCAGACGACGATCCTCGTCCAGGCCGAAGAAGTTCAGCAACTGGGTACGCCCCGGCGTCTTGGAGGTACGTGCCAGACTGGCGTGGGTCAGGGTGTTCAGCGCGCTCGACTTGCCCGCGTTGGAGCGACCGGCAAATGCGACTTCAAAACCTTCGTCATCGGGGCATTGGTCGACCTTGGCGGCGCTGAGCATAAACGTGGCCTGTTGGCACAGACCGAGAATAGGGTTTTTGAGTTGCATGTGATTTCCGGTGAAGGCCTTGCCTGCAAAGGGTGCGGCAAGAGGTTTCGGTTTCGTGTGAATGCGTGAGCCTATGATGACACACCTGTCACCCGGCCCACACTCACACCGTGTCGGGCCGCTCTGACCGGTGTGCTGGAACATTCAGACATGACCTGCTTCACTCCTTCAGCAAAAAGGCCTTCCAGGGCCACCCATTTTTATAACCTCAGCGTTACACTAACGAACTCAGGCTTTCGCGTTCGGTCGAAACACCGTCGCTTGAAGGCGATTCAATCTGCTCAGGAGTAAAGCATGCGTAATCTGATCATCAGCGCCGCTCTGGTTGCCGCCAGTCTGTTCGGTATGTCCGCCCAGGCCGCCGCGCCCATCGAGGCTGGCAAACAATACGTCGAGCTGAAAAGCGCTGTGCCTGTCGCCGAGCCAGGCAAGATCGAAGTAATCGAGCTGTTCTGGTATGGCTGCCCGCATTGCTACGCGTTCGAGCCAACCATCAATCCGTGGGTTGAAAAACTTCCGTCCGATGTGCACTTCGTACGTATCCCGGCCATGTTCGGCGGCCCTTGGGATGCCCACGGCCAACTGTTCATCACCCTGGACACCATGGGTGTCGAGCACAAGGTTCACGCGGCAGTATTCGAAGCCATCCAGAAAGGCGGCAAGCGCCTGACCGACAAGAACGACATGGCCGATTTCGTCGCCACCCAAGGCGTGAACAAGGATGACTTCCTCAAGACATTCGATTCCTTCGCCGTGAAGGGCAAGATCGCGCAGTACAAGGAACTGGCCAAGAAGTACGAAGTGACCGGCGTTCCAACCATGATCGTCAACGGCAAATACCGCTTTGACCTCGGTTCTGCCGGTGGTCCGGAAGCTACCTTGCAGGTGGCTGACCAGTTGATCGCCAAAGAGCGAGCGGCTGCTGCAGCCGCCAAGTAAGCGCCTGTCATGCGCCGCTGGGGCAAAGGTAGCCCGCGTATCGTTGGCCTGCATGATCCGCAGGTCAACGAACATCACCTGACGCAAAGCGGCTTGCCGGAAGACGGCAGGCTGCGTTTGCTCAGTTTCAATATTCAGGTCGGTATCAGTACCCAGCGCTACCATCACTACGTGACGCGCAGCTGGCAGCATTTGCTGCCGCACGGCGGGCGTGCAGGCAACCTGCAGAAAATCGGCGAGCTGATCAACGATTTCGACCTGGTGGCGCTTCAGGAAGTCGACGGCGGTAGCATGCGCTCCGGCTTCGTCAATCAGGTCGAGCATCTTGCCCAGCTGGGTGGTTTTCCGTACTGGTATCAACAGCTCAACCGCAACCTCGGGCGCCTGGCCCAGCACAGCAATGGCGTGCTGAGCCGTTTGCGGCCGACCAAGATCGAGGACCACCCACTGCCTGGCCCGGCCGGGCGTGGTGCAATTCTCGTTCGCTTCGGCGAAGGAGAGGATGCGCTGGTGGTGGTCATGATGCACCTGGCCCTCGGCACCCGTACCCGGACCCGACAGCTGGCCTACATCCGTGAACTGATCGGCGGCTACCGCCATCAGGTGCTCATGGGCGACATGAACACGCATGCCAACGACTTGCTGGAGCATTCCCCACTTCGAGATCTGGGCCTTCTGGCCCCGCAGATCGAAGCGACCTTCCCCAGCTGGCGGCCACAGCGCTGTCTTGATCACATTCTGCTCAGCCCGACCCTGACACTGGAACGTGTGCAGGTGCTGGCTCACCCTATTTCCGATCACCTGCCGGTTGCCGTCGAGATTCGCCTGCCTGCTTCACTGTGTGGGGACTCACTGCCTGTGCCCTCTGGTGGAAGCCTTGCATGAGCGACGACGCGGAGCGTTGGAAAGAGAAATACCTCAAAGGGATCGAGCAACAGGACAAGCTCGAAAAGCGCTGGGATGCGCGGCTCGACTTGCTGCGTCGCGGCCTGGTGCGCAGCAGCCTGGCGGCGGAGGGCTCTGACCGGGCTGTCGACGAATGCATGAAGGAAATGCGCGAAATCGTCCGCACGGACGACATGGACGCGGGCCTCGCAGCCCTGATCCCGCGCCTTGAGAAAGCGGTGCTGGATTCCGAGCATCGCCGCGAAGTACGCGCCGGGCAGATCAGCTCGGCACTGACCGCACTGGTCACCCAGCTACAGGCATTGCCGCTGCCACGCGAAGTGCGCAAACCACTCAAGCGCTTTGCCAAAGACCTTGAAGAGCGCGCTTCCCAGGCACGCGAGCTGCCCGTGCTGCTCAGTGAGCTGAGCGGTTTGCAGGGCCAGGCCCTGACCCAGATTGAAAAACCCGAAGAAGGGCCCCGCCAAGGCCTGCTGCAACGCCTGTTCGGCTCGCGGGAGCCGCACAGCAATGAGCATCCTCCTGAAACGGCTTCGCCCGACGACGCTCCAGCCGAGACACCTCCGCCGGTGCAGGAGCAGCGCGACAACACGTACGAACCACCTGAACCCACTGCCGAAGCAGACGCACCGCCAGCGCCCGTAGCACCAACGCCAACGCCAACGCTGGCGCCAGTACTGGCACCGGAAGAGAAGACTGATCCGGTTATCGAACCTGCCCCCGCGCCACAGCCGGCTCCCGACGTCGACACAGTAACTGTCACCGCGCCTGTGGAAGCTGCTCCTTCTGTGGCTGCCACGCCTGCGGCCGTGATAACCCCGGAAATGGCTCCCGAGCCAATCCCCGAACACGCTTACACCTATGTCGAGCCTGTCGACATCACCGATATGCTGGCGCCCATACCGAGCGTGCCTTATCAGCAAAGACCGGCACCGGTCGTCGTCGCAGCAGAACAACCGGAAGAAGAGCCCGAGCCTGATACCGAACCCGAAGCCGCAGAAGGTGATGACGGTTATGCGCTGCCCTCCTCGCCGGAGCCGAGTTACAGTTCGGTCGCTGCACACATTGAAGAAACCCTGCTGGGCCTGCTCAACGACCTGACGTTGTCCGAGCATTTTCGTCCGCAGGTCGAGGACATGCAGTTACGCCTGAAACACGGGCTTAACTGGTACGAACTGCTGCCGATCCTCGACGACCTGGCGGTTCTGATGCTGGCGATCAACAACGGCGGTCAGCAGGAATTCGGCAGCTACCTCAAGCAGCTCAATGAGCGACTCGAATCCTTCCAGAGTCATTTGCAGGCTGCCAGCGAAGATCGCGCCGAAGATCAGTCTGCAGTGCGCGATTTGAACGAGCAATTGCGCGAGCAGGTGGGCGGGTTGCAAAGCAGCGTTCAGGATGCGTCCGACCTGACCAGCCTCAAACAGGTGCTGGATAACCGGCTCGAAGGGCTGCTCAGCACCATGGACACCTACCAGCGCAAGCGCGACGACCGCGAGCAGGAAGTGGCATCGCGCCTGCAAAGTCTGTCGGCCCGTGTCGCCAGCATGGAGCAGGAGGCACTGGGTTTCAGGACCCACCTGGAAGAGCAGCGACAGAAGGCACTGGTTGATCCGCTCACCGAACTGCCCAACCGGGCTGCGTGGGGCGAACGCCTTGAACACGAAATGGCTCAGTGGCAGCAGGAAAAAAACAGCCTGCTGGTGTGCATTCTCGATCTGGACCACTTCAAGCGCATCAACGACGGCTACGGGCATCTGGCGGGTGACAAAGTGCTGAAAATTGTCGCCAACGTCTTCAAAAAACGCCTGCGGCCCGGTGACTTTCTCGCCCGCTTTGGTGGCGAAGAATTTGTCATGTTGCTGCCCGCAACACGCCCTGATTCCGGCTTGATACTGATCGACGAACTGCGCGCCGCCGTCGAGCTGTGCCCGTTTCACTTCAAGGGCGAGCGGGTAACCATCACCGTCTCCATAGGCATGACGGCTTTCCGGGTTGGCGAACGGCCGGATACCGCCATAAAGCGTGCCGATCAGGCCCTTTACAAAGCCAAGGAAAACGGCAGAAACCGAGTAGAGCAGGGCTGACTGATACATTTTAATCTGAACAAATGTTTCAGCCTGAAGCTATTCGCCACCGTTTTGTTATGATGTTGCATTTCCTGC
Organism: Pseudomonas syringae; assembly: GCF_023278085.1. Taxonomy (NCBI): domain Bacteria; kingdom Pseudomonadati; phylum Pseudomonadota; class Gammaproteobacteria; order Pseudomonadales; family Pseudomonadaceae; genus Pseudomonas; species Pseudomonas syringae. The sequence goes on from NZ_CP066265.1 coordinate 5,079,559, forward strand.
CGACGCTGCCAATCCAATGAAGCTGTATTTCTCTGCCTTTCTGTTACTCGTCCTCACGGCCTGCTCCAGCGGTCCGAAGCTGGACACCAGCCATCCATCCGTGAATTTCGACGGTCGGGTTCAGTACGTCGTCATGCATTACACCTCGGCCTCACTGGAGCGCTCTCTCCAGCTACTGACCCATGGCGAGGTCAGCAGCCATTACCTGATCGGGGATGACCGCCAGGCCACGATCTACAAACTCGTCGATGAGAACGCACGGGCCTGGCACGCAGGCGAAAGCGAGTGGGAAGGCCGCACATGGCTCAACTCCAGCTCCATCGGCATCGAAATCGTCAATCCGGGCTTCAAGGAAACGCCGACCGGCCGCCTGTGGTATCCGTACACCGAGGCGCAGATCCAGTCGATCACCGTTCTGCTCAAGGACATCGTCAAACGCAATCGGATCGACCCGAAACACGTCATCGGCCACAGCGACATCGCCCCGCTGCGCAAGCAAGACCCAGGTCCGCTATTCCCGTGGAAACGTCTCGCAGCCGAAGGACTCGGCATCTGGCCCGACGAACGCCAGGTTGCCCAGCGCCAGGCATTGCTGGCCACCAACCTGCCAAGCATCAGCTGGTTCCAGCAGCAACTGGCGCGTCTGGGCTACGCAACGCCGCAGACCGGCGAACTGGACATCGCAACACGCCAGGTACTGGCAGCCTTCCAGATGCACTACCGCCCTGCCCGTTTCGACGGCGAACCCGACACCCAAAGCGCGGCCATTTTGCAGGTGCTTAATCACTCGAATTGATCGGGCGTAAAGCGGCGAAGAAGAGTCCTACGGCCGCTGTGGCGAACAACCTGACTGAATACCAGCACCCTATATGGCACGCCAAGGTTGAATACATGTACAAGATCCTGTACAAAACAACCATGCCCAAGCTCTTTGCTTGAAGAAGCGCTCGATATCTGAAGGGTAGTCGAGCAGTTCCAATCCCATACAGGGTCTGGCGAAGCCAGGAAGGAATATTTATATGCAGGTTTTATCATTCAGCCAGGCTCGCGCCGGCTTAAAGCAAGCTATGGACGATGTGTGCCGGGACCATGAGCCCGCGCTCATCACTCGCTTGCGCGGTGACCATGTAGTCATGCTCTCCCTTGATGACTTCAACTCAATGTCAGAGACCATGTATCTACTGGGTACAGAGGCCAATGCGACGCGCCTGCGACAATCCGTTGCACAGCATAAAGCCGGGAAAGCTTTCATAAAGGAGATTTCCCTAGATGTCACAGGGCCAGAAACAGAAGAATAAAGAAGCGGCAAGAACCTCTGTAGGCGTACATTTCACGGCGTTAGGATGGGACGATTACTCTCACTGGAAGAACTCTGACCAGACAATTTCCAAATCCATCGACAGCCTTATCAACCAATGTCTACGCACCCCCTTCAAGGGCACTGGAAAGCCAGAACCATTGACCGGTGATTTGACAGGTTATTGGTCCCGCCGCATCACCAAAGAGCATCGTTTGGTCTACTTTTACGAAGGTGGCGTTCTTACGGTCATCGCATGTCGCCATCACTACTGATGGCTGGAATGTCTTCACCCTATCGCCTTTTAACGCAGAATTCTGCACAGGACGCACAACAACGGCCAAGGGTTTTTATTGTGTCTGAACCCGCGCCTCAAAGCGGCAACGCCATATAAAACTGCGTGCCCTGCCCTGGCCTTGAGTAGACCCCCATGCGCCCGCCGTGCAACTGGACAATCTCCTTGCACAGCGCCAGCCCGAGCCCGGCGCCGCCTTTTTTGCGGCCGACCTGGACGAAAGGTTCGAAGATGCGACCTTGCTGGCCGTAGGCGATGCCCTCGCCGTTGTCCTCGACGCTGATAATCGCCCGCTCGCCGTGGCGCCGCGCCTGCAAGCGGATCAACCCCTTCGGCGGTGTATGACGCAAGGCGTTGTCCAGCAGGTTGTCGAGCACCCGTTCCAGTTGCGACTGGTCGGCGTGCAGACGCGGCATGGGCTCCTGCACATCCAGCATCAGCACAATGTCTTGTTCCAGCGCTTGGTCTTCGAATCGGGCCTTGGCCTCTTCCAGCAGAGTCTCGATGGAGCACGGAGCCAGTTTGAGTTTTTGCAGACCGTTCTGGTAGCGCGAGAAGTTCAGCAAGTCATTGATGAGCTGCATCAAGCGCTGCATCTCTTCGGTGACAGTATTCAGCAGATCGGCTTCGCGGGATTCTGGCGCGAAATGCAGCCGCTCCTGCAACAGGCCGAACGCCATGTGCATGCCGGTGACCGGCGTGCGCAGTTCGTGTGAGGCGCGCAGCACGAACTCACTGCGCACACGCTCGAACGCTCGCTGCTCGGTCACGTCATGCAGCACCATGACCGCACCCAGAATATGCCCTTTGGTATGGCTGACCGGCGTCATGCTGTAGGTCAGCAAGCGAGACTCGCCGTCTATTTCGATGGCCAGGTCTTCCGGCGCACGCTCCAGAGTCCCGCCGCGCAGCACCAGATGCAGTTGCTCATCCAGCTCGGGACGTCCCAGCGCTTCGCCCAGGCTATGACCCAGACGACTTTCATCCCAACCGAGTTGCCGCTGAGCCACAGGATTCAAATGTTCCAGATGACCCTGGCGGTCAATCATCAACAGGCCGTCGTCGATGCTGTCGAGGACCGCCTGCAGACGCTGCTGCCCCGCCAGCAGCTCGTCGACATTGGTCGCCTGATGCTGGCGCAAGGCCTCGGCCATGATGCCGAAGCGCCGGGTCAGCAGGTTCATCTCGGCAGCCGAAGAAATAGGCAGCGTCACTTCGTAATCACCCTCGCCTATTCGATCGGCCGCCTTGGCCAGCGCCTCGATCGGTGCGCCGAAACGCCGGGCGATGCCGTGCGCTGTCACAAAGCCGATGCACAGCACCGCCAGCCCGACGAGCCCCAGCAGGCCGGCGATCCACAGCGCACGATCCCGAGAATTGATCTCGGCATTGCTGATGTTTTCGAGGGCGGTGCGATGCACACTCAGCAACCCGTTACGCAACGTATCGAAGCTCTCGCTCAACTGTGGCGTGCCGCGTATGCCGCGCGGATCATTACCGTAAAGCTTCCAGACCTTGATGAAGTTCTGGTAATCGCCCTTGGTCTTCTCGAAACCGCTGCGCACTTCCTGCTGCGTATCCTGCACAGAGCCCTGCTCCAGCAGCTCTTCAAACTGACTCTGGGTTTTTTCCAGCTCAGGCTCATTGCGTTGCGAGCCCGTCATCAGCACCAGTTGATCGCCGAGGTTCTGGCGCAGCTTCAAACCTAGATCCAGAATGGCGAAGTTGTGCTGAATCAGCGATTCCTGAGTCCGAGCCATCTGCATGACACTGACGAGCCCCAGCAGCAAGCCGAGCAAAGCGACCGTGATCAGGGCCGAAATACTCAGAAAAAGGCGGGTGCGCAACTTCATGGCCAGTTTCATTGGAGGTCATTCACAGGTTGTACTGTTTACGTTTGCGGTAAAGAGTAGAAGCGTCGATACCCAGTGTTTTCGCAGCCTGATCAAGTGTTTCGCTGGTGGCCAGCACGGCACCGATATGGGCTTTTTCCAGTTCGTCCAGACTCAGCGCTGCGCCTACGCGCGGTGAATTGTTCACCGGTTGCTCCGCCATGCCCAGGTGGCTGACCTCCACACGCTCTTGCGGGCAGATGATGCTGGCGCGCTCGATGACGTTGCGCAGTTCGCGAATATTGCCGGGCCAACGGTAATTGAGCAGCGCGGCACGTGCTTCATCACTGAAACCCCGGGCCGGACGAGCGTAGTCCTTGACGAAACGCGCCAGAAAACGGTCCGCCAGGGTCAGAATGTCTTCGCTGCGCTCACGCAGGGCCGGCAGGTGCAGGGTGATGACGTTCAGACGGTACAGCAAGTCTTCACGGAAACGCCCGCTGCGCACCATGTCCTCCAGATTGAGGTTAGTGGCAGCCAGAATGCGCACATCGGCCCGACGGGTAACCGGATCACCTACGCGCTCGTATTCCTTGTCCTGAATGAAGCGCAGCAGCTTGGGCTGCAGCGTCAACGGGAAATCGCCGATCTCGTCGAGGAACAGCGTGCCGCCGTCGGCCTGATTGACCCGGCCCAGCGTGCTTTCACTGGCGCCGGTAAACGCTCCGCGGCTGTGACCGAACAGCTCGCTTTCCATCAACTCGGCGGTCAGCGACGGGCAGTTGATCGTGACGCAGGACTTCTTGGCGCGCTTGCTCCAGCCGTGAATCGCGCGGGCCAGCTCACCTTTACCTGTACCGGACTCACCCAGAATGAGGATGTTGGCATCGGTCACCGCAACCTGACGGGCGGTTTCCAGAATGGCCATCATCGATGGACTGTGGGAATCCAGACCGTCCTTGGGTTTACGCACCTCGCCTTCCAGTGCTTCCAGACGCGCCGAAAGCTGTCGCACTTCCAGTTGCTTGGCGGTGGCCAGGCGCAGTTGATCAGGGCTGCACGGTTTCACCAGATAGTCGGCTGCGCCAGCCTGAATGGCATCGACGGCGGTGTCGACGGCCGAATGCGCGGTCACGATGACCACGCGCATCCACGGCGCCTGAATGCGCATCTGCGCCAGCACATCAAGGCCATTGTCCTCGCCCAGACGCAAGTCCAGAAAGCACAGATCAAACACCTGGCGCTGCATCAGCGTGTCAGCCTGCGCTGCGCTGTTGGCAGTGGCGACACTGTAGCCTTCGTCTTCCAGGCAGTACCGGAAGGTGCGGAGGATGGCGGACTCGTCGTCCACAAGGAGAATACGGCCCTGATTCTCAGTGGCTGCTTCCATTTTTCCTACGCTCCTTAATGAATTGTCTCAGTTAGTCTCGGAATCATCGGGCAAGTTGCATGGTCAATTCTGATTGATTCTGCCGCATTCGTGGTAGCTATCTGTTCGTTTAATGGCGAATAGCCTGATTGGCCCGTGTTTACGCCGCTTAAACCGTCTGCCCGGAGACGAAATTCATTACAAAAGGAACGCCCACATGTTTTCACTGAAAAAGATTGCTCTGATCACTGCCGCCACAGCGATGCTTGGCAGCGGTCCCGTGCTCGCCCAGCCTGACCTGCCTACGCAACTTGCCGAAGCGCGTCAGGAAGGGTCTATCTGGACCGCCTTTGCACTGAACAAGCATCTGAGCCCTTTCAAGATCGATGTGGATGTCGAGCAAGGCACGGCCATTCTTAAGGGCAAGGTCGAAAGCGAAGTTGATCGTGAACTGGCGGAACGCATTGCGCTGGACGTCCAAGGCATTGAAAAAGTCGATAACCAGTTACAGGTCGATGCTTCGGTGGCCAGCGACGCCGGTACTCGAACCGATATGGCTCAGCGCTTCGACGATGCAACATTGGTCGCAACGGTGAAATCCAAACTGCTGTGGAGCAGCGTCACCGAAGGCCTGAATATCGATGTCGACAGCAAGGACGGCGTCATCACCCTCAAGGGCCGCGCGCAAAGCCCTGAAGCCAAAGAGCTGGCGGGAAGCCTGGCGAGCAATACCGATGGCGTGGTCAGCGTCAACAACCTGATCAGTCTGAGCGCGGCCGACTCGATAGCCTCCAAGGCTCAGCCGCAGTCGCTGACCCCCACTGAAGAGATGAGTGACGCGTGGATCACCAGCAAGGTCAAAGCCAGCCTGATCTATAGCCGGACTCTGGACGGTTTGAATATCAAGGTGGACACCAAGGCCGGAGTAGTCAGTCTGAATGGTGTGGTCGCCAACTTCGCCGAGAAGGAACTGGCGGTTGAAATTGCGAAAAACATTCGCGGTGTCAAAGGCGTGAATGGCGATGCGCTGAAGGTCATGGCGCGTAGCGCGGGCTGATGCTTAAAGCGTCGAGCGCATCGAGCCTCGTGCAGAACGCACGATTACAAATGTGTAATCGTGCAGCTTGCTGGTAGGACCCGCCTGTAAAACTTTATAACCTGTTGATTTTATTGATTTTAATATCGTGTAAAAACTTGGCATGCAGTCTGCAATGTCTCCTGCAACGAGGTCGGTATATGGCGACCCATACGATCGTACGACTACGGGTCAGGGGAGTTTGCAGATGAACATCCAGCGAGTTGCACAATTGCGCATTTCTCCCCTGCACATCCAGCAAGGTCTTTTCCTGATGCTGGCCCTGTTGGTCACCCTGATCGCCATTCAACAGTACCAGCGCTGGGATCAAACCAGCCAGGCAGCTCAAGCCAGTCAGCAATTCCTTCACAGCAGCACTGTTTCTTACCGCAGCGTCAGCTCGCCCGTGGTCAAAGAAGCATCATCGAGCCTTCGACCTGTCGATGGCATCGTCTCTGTGGATGAAGTCGCACCGCAGCAAAAATGGGTTTTCTGACCCGACTAGAAAAAACGCATCACCCTTAGATCATTAAATAAAACGGCATTAAAAAGGAGTATCACCATGTTGAGTTGGGCTATCACGTTTCTGATCATCGCCATTATCGCTGCAGTACTGGGCTTTGGCGGTATCGCTGGTACGGCTACTGGTATCGCCAAGATCCTGTTCGTCGTCTTCCTGGTGATGTTCGTTGTGTCGTTCTTCTTCGGTCGTCGCGGTCGAGGCTAAAGATGCACACGTCATTTCGCACACTGGCCGCCGCCCTGCTATTGGGCGGCAGTGCCATGGCCATGGCTGCCAACGATGGGCAGTCCAGGGTCAATGAGCTTTTGAGTTCGGCCCCTGAGTACCGCACTACCTGGACGAAAGTCGTCAAGAAGGAAGAGCGGTTGCCGGACTGGGTTATCAACCTTTCCGGTGCCTCCGAGCAGCAAATGACGGCCGTCACCGAGGACGGTGACAAGTATCTGGTGGGGCCGCTTTGCGAAACCGCCGATACGTGCAAGAGCAAACGCCTGATCGTGGCTGTCAGCCTCGACAAGGAAGATGCCTACGCCATGCTGGTTGAAGTACCTGCAGGTCTTCCTGCAGATAAGTCACCTACCCGTCACGCGACTTACCGCTATCTGGGTGAGCCTGACGAGGGCATGAAGGGTCTGCTGCAAGAGCAATTGCGCAAAGACCCGAACTGGTATTGATCCAGCAGGGAAGGTGCAGGTTCTACGAGCCGCCACCTTCCTGATCTGTGCAACCTGAGGAAGGTTCGCACATGACCATGGGGCCGGGATGCGTTGATCGACAAGATCGGCGTGACCTAGGGGTACAGGGAGTACCTCCGTAAAGGGCCGGGTCAGGCAAGCTGCCGTGCAAGTCCATGAGTATTTTCCGACCTGTCGGAGGCTATCAACGGCTTATGCACGGCGCTTTATATTCCTGTCAGACCTTCCGTTTAAATCGCATCCCTCGGCAGCATCAGTCCCAACGGCAGGCGTACCCGCGCCTCTAGCCCGCCCCCTGATCGGTTTCTCAGCTCGACATTCCCGCCATGCATGGCAGCAATACGCTTGACGATGGCCAACCCGAGCCCGGTGCCCTTGCCGCTACGCGCGCGATCGCCACGTATGAACGGGTTGAAGATCGTGTCCAGCTCAGAAGGGTCAATGCCTGCACCTCTGTCCAGAACGCTGAGTACGACATAAGGCGCATTTCTGTCGCCCGACACGTAAGCCGCCACTTCGATACCGTTACCTGCATGATGCCGCGCGTTACCTATCAGATTGGTCAACAGGCGCTTCATCGACACTCTGCGCAGCGGGAAAGGCGGAATCGGCTCAAGACACAACCGGATGCTGTCTTCATCATTGTTGAACGGTGCAACCACGTCGCGCACCAGATCGCCCAGATCCACCTCTTCAATCTGCTCATCACGGCCATCGCGAATGAACGCCAGGAACTGATCGAGAATCGCGTCCATGTCCTCGATGTCGCGCACCATGCCTTCGGAAAATTCGTTGTCGTTCATCAGTTCCAGCGACAGGCGCAAACGAGTCAATGGCGTTCGCAGATCATGCGAGACACCGGCCAGCATCAGCTCGCGCTCCTGCCCGGCCTGCTCGACATCCTCGGCCATCTGATTGAAGGCTCGATAGACCTCGGTCATTTCGCTGGGGGTGTCACTGACCGGCAAACGCACGCTGCGCCCCTGACCCAATTGCCGAGCGGCGAAGACCAGGCGTTTGAGTGGCTGATTCAACTGACGGACGAAAATCCAGGCAGACGCGGTGGACAGCAAACCAATCGCCAGGAACCAGCCCAGCACGCTCCAGATCTTCTGCCCGCGCAGGGGGTGCGGATAAAGCGGGACTTTCAGCCAGCCATCCCCAAGGCTGGGCGCGCGCACCCACAACGCAGGCGGCGCATGTACGCGCAGGCGAACCTCGGTGTCGGCACCCAGTTCGGCCTGCATCTGGCGCTGATAAATCTCGCTGTACGGCCAGTGCTGCTCCCCTTCCGGGACGCCACCGCCCACAACACGAATCAGACCGGCCGCCTCGGCAATCGCGTCGCGATCGTTTTCATCGGCTGCCCAGTAAGCACGCAGGGTGAGCGCGACGCCATGGCTGTACTGCCTGTCGACCAGCACGTCTTCGTTCATCAGCAGGTAGACCAGGGTCAGGGCCTTGGAAAACAGCACGACGATGAGCACCAGCCACAGCGTGCGAGAGAAAAAGCTTTGCGGAAACCAGAGCGGAGTCTTCATAACAGCAGCCATACACTTTGCAAGGCGAGCCAGGCTCGCGGGTTTGCCGAACGCGGGCGAGACCCGATGGACGAACGCAAAAAACCAGAACGTCGATAGCCTGTTGAAAGGTTATCGACGTAACTGGCAGGAATGACGGATTTCAGTGCTGATAACCGTGTTATCAGCGATTTCCGACACCATCTGGAACGAATACATAGCCCACGCCCCAGACGGTCTGGATGTAGCGAGGCTTGGATGGATCCGTCTCGATCAGACGACGCAGACGGGAAATCTGCACGTCGATGGACCGCTCCAGCGCATCCCACTCACGGCCACGGGCCAGATTCATCAGTTTGTCTCGGGTCAACGGCTCGCGAGCGTGCATCACCAGGGCCTTGAGCACTGCAAACTCGCCGGTGGTGAGCATGTGGACTTCTTCGCCACGTTTAAGCTCGCGGGTCGCCAGGGACAGTACGTAGTCGCCAAAGCTCACCGACTCGTCTTCACTGCCGGGCGCACCGGGTACAGGTGCAGCCTGACGACGCAATACAGCCTTGACCCGAGCCATCAACTCGTCCGGGTTGAACGGTTTTGCCAGGTAGTCGTCGGCACCCAGCTCAAGCCCCTTGATACGACTCAGCTCATCGCCCTTGGCGGTCAGCATGATGATGGGTACCTGATTGTTCGCGGCACGCAGCCGACGGCAAGCGGAAAGACCGTCTTCCCCAGGCAGCATCAAGTCCAGCACCACGAGGTTGAACACCTCACGGGCCAGCAATCGGTCCATTTGCTCCACGTTCGCCACTGCGCGGGCACGGTAGCCCTTGCTGGTGAAAAAACGTTCAAGGAGACTGCTTAACCCCGGATCATCATCGACAATCAGGATTTTTTCGCCTTCAGCATTTTGTGCGGTGCTGCTCATCGGATGCTCCTCTGATCTCGGGGCGCATTATGGCTTAGCTGCGGTGATGCGCACCGTGTGCATTGTTAGCAGATTTTACTGGGGGCGACACTTGCGCATGCAATTGCACTGAAAAAAGACCACGTTTGTCGGCCAATCCCCTAATCCGCCTTCGCCGGGTATAATGCGCCGCCTTCAAAGTCAGGCAACGCCGGACCTGTAGCAGTTCGCCAGTATTCAAGATAAACACTGCCGGACGGAAGTCAGGCATGGCAATTCGTACACAGCCCAGTTTTTTGCTCACAACTCCAGGTGGTCTTATGGACAGCATCAACAGCCGCATCGCCGAAGAACTCGGTGTACGCCCACAGCAGGTCGCCGCGGCCGTAGCACTACTGGATGAAGGCTCGACCGTGCCCTTCATTTCCCGTTATCGCAAGGAAGTGACCGGCAGCCTCGATGACACGCAACTGCGCCATCTGGAAGAACGCCTGCGCTATCTGCGCGAACTGGACGACCGGCGCGTCAGCATCCTTGCCAGCATCGAAGAGCAAGGCAAGCTGACCCCGGAACTCGCTCGCGACATCAAGCTGGCCGACACCAAGACCCGTCTTGAAGACTTGTACCTGCCTTATAAGCAGAAACGCCGCACCAAAGGCCAGATCGCCCTTGAAGCAGGCCTCGGCGAGCTGGCCGACGGCCTGTTCAACGACCCGGGCCTGAACCCGGACACCGAAGCGGCGCGCTTTGTCGACGCCGAAAAAGGCGTGGCCGACGTGAAAGCCGCACTGGAAGGTGCCAAGTACATTCTGATGGAGCGCTTCGCCGAAGACGCTGCCCTGCTCGACAAGCTGCGCAGCTTCCTCAAGCAGGAAGCCGTGATCAGCGCACGCGTGGTGCCGGGCAAGGAAGAAGAAGGCGCCAAGTTCCGCGACTATTTCGAACACGACGAGCCACTCAAGAGCATGCCGTCGCACCGCGCCCTGGCGATTTTCCGCGGTCGCAATGAAGGCTTTCTCAGCAGCGCGCTGAAAGTCGGCGAAGAACTGCCAGGCGCCATGCACCCGTGCGAGCTGATGATCGGCGAGCGCTTCGGTATCCAGAACCAGAGCCGCCCGGCTGACAAGTGGCTGGCCGAAGTGGTGCGCTGGACCTGGAAGGTCAAGCTGTACAGCCATCTGGAAACCGATCTGCTGGGTGAACTGCGTGAAGGCGCGGAAACCGAAGCGATCAACGTGTTTGCCCATAACCTGCACGACCTGCTGCTCGCCGCCCCTGCCGGCCAGCGCGCCACGCTGGGCCTCGACCCTGGCCTGCGCACGGGCTGCAAGGTCGCCGTGGTGGATGCCACCGGCAAGCTGCTCGACTACGCCACGGTCTATCCGCATGTGCCGAAGAATCAGTGGGATCAGACCATCGCCGTGCTGGCGGCCCTGTGCGCCAAACACGCGGTCGACCTGATCGCCATCGGCAACGGCACCGCCAGCCGTGAAACCGATAAGCTGGCCGCTGACCTGATCAAAAAATACCCGGGCCTGAAAATGACCAAGGTCATGGTGTCCGAAGCCGGTGCATCGGTTTACTCGGCGTCGGAACTGGCTGCCAAGGAGTTTCCCGAGCTGGACGTGTCGATCCGTGGCGCGGTATCGATTGCCCGTCGCTTGCAGGACCCACTGGCCGAGCTGGTAAAAATCGATCCGAAATCCATTGGTGTCGGTCAGTACCAGCATGACGTTTCGCAACTGAAACTGGCTCGCGGTCTGGACGCTGTGGTGGAAGACTGTGTGAACGCCGTGGGCGTGGACGTGAATACCGCGTCGGTTGCCCTGCTGGCACGGATTTCCGGTCTTAACACCACGCTGGCGCAGAACATCGTGGCGCATCGTGATGAAAACGGTGCGTTCAAGACCCGCGCTTCACTGAAAAAAGTCAGCCGTCTGGGCGAAAAAACCTTCGAGCAGGCCGCAGGTTTTCTGCGCGTCATGAATGGCGACAACCCGCTGGACTCCTCGGCGGTTCACCCGGAAGCCTACCCGCTGGTGCAGCGCATTGCGGCTGAAACCGACCGGGATATCCGCTCGCTGATCGGCGATGCCAGCTTTCTCAAGCGTCTGGACCCGAAGAAATTCACCGACGAGACCTTTGGTCTGCCGACCGTGACCGACATTCTGCAAGAACTGGAAAAACCGGGCCGCGACCCGCGTCCGGAGTTCAAGACCGCCGAGTTCCAGGACGGCGTCGAAGACCTCAAGGATCTGCAACTGGGCATGATCCTCGAAGGTGTCGTCACCAACGTCACCAACTTCGGTGCGTTCGTCGATATCGGCGTGCACCAGGACGGTCTGGTGCACATCTCGGCGCTGTCCGAGAAGTTCATCAAGGACCCGCGCGAAGCGGTCAAGGCCGGTGACGTGGTGAAAGTGAAGGTCATGGAAGTCGACATCCCGCGCAAACGCGTCGGCCTGTCGATGCGCATGAGCGATACGCCCGGCGAGAAGATCGACGGGGCTCGCGGCGCACGCCCAGGCTCTTCGCAACGCCAGCAGAGCAGCGCACCGCGCAAGGAAACCACTGCCCCCGCCCCGGCCAACAACGCCATGGCCTCGCTGTTCGCCAACGCCAAGCAGTTGAAGAAGCGCTGATGGACATCCCGGAAGATCTGACCCATAGCGCCTATTTCAAGATGCTCGGCTGCGAGCTGCGGCGTCTGGACGAAGGCGTGGCCGAAGTCGCGCTGCCGCTGGAGGCGCACCTGCGCAATCGCGGCAATGTGATGCACGGCGGGGCGATCTTCAGCCTGGTCGATATCGCTATGGGGCTGGCCTGTTCCAGCTCCCACGGTTTCGACCAGCGCAGCGTGACCATCGAGTGCAAGATCAACTATGTGCGTGGCGTGTCCGAGGGCGAGGTTGTGTGTATCGCCAAGGTGCTGCATGCGGGCCGCAGGACGCTGGTCGTCGAGGCGGAAGTCGTCCAGGGCGATAAACTTGTTGCAAAGGCTCAGGGCACATTTGCTGTTCTCTAGACGTCTATAAAGGCTGATAAACGCAATCGCTGTGAACAGAACCTAGCCGTATCGACATCATTTGGGTTAATTTCGGCACCATTAGCGTGGTGCCGAGTCCATTTGGGTGGTACGACGAAGAGCAGTGATTGTGAACAGGCGTTACAGATCCAACCAGGCGACCACGCCAGTTCCTTTCTTCACCCTTGTAGACCGTCAAGTCCACCCCCATATCGGGGCGACCGATGCGTGAAGGATTACACCTTGAGCGAACTTTTGAACCGTCGTCTTGCCCTGCTCGGCGAGCGCAACAACCTCTCTTTGCTGGAGCAATGCCTGCACGGTATAGAGCGTGAGTGTCTGCGCGTCACTGCAGCGGCAGAACTGGCCCGCACGCCTCATCCACAAGCTCTGGGTGCCGCACTGACCAATGGCCAGGTCACCACCGATTATTCCGAATCGCTGCTGGAGTTCATCACACCAGCGCTGAAGAACCCGGCTGAAACCCTCGACAGCCTCGACAAGATCCATCGCTTCGCCTACAGCAAGCTGGACAACGAGCTGCTGTGGAGCCCGTCGATGCCCTGCCCGCTGCCCGACGAAGAGCACATCCCGATCGCGTATTACGGCACGTCGAACATCGGCAAGCTCAAGTACGTCTATCGCAAGGGCCTGGCATTGCGTTACGGCAAGACCATGCAGTGCATTGCCGGCATTCACTACAATTTCTCGTTGCCGGAAGACGCCTGGGCGCTGCTCAAGCAGACCGAAGACTTTGCTGGCGACGCACGGGACTATCAGTCGCATTCCTACATCGCGCTGATCCGTAATTTCCGTCGTTACAGCTGGCTGCTGATGTACCTGTTCGGTGCTTCACCGGCGCTGGACGCGGGTTTTCTGCGCGGCCGCGAGCATCAGCTGGAGCAACATTTCGACGCCGATACGTTGTATCTGCCCTACGCCACCAGCCTGCGCATGAGCGATCTGGGTTATCAGAGCGATGCCCAGGCTGACCTGACGCCGTGCTACAACGATCTGGTCAGTTACACCGACAGCCTGCGCAAGGCCGTGGCCACGCCGTACCAGCCTTACGTCGATGTCGGCACTCATGACCAGAACGGCGAATGGATTCAGCTCAACACCAATGTGTTGCAGATCGAAAACGAGTACTACTCCAACATCCGTCCGAAGCGCGTGACCTATAGCGGCGAACGTCCTATTCAGGCGCTGGTGGCGCGTGGCGTGCAGTACGTCGAAGTACGCTGCCTGGACATCAATCCGTTCCTGCCTACCGGTATCAGCCTGGAGCAGTCGCGCTTCATCGACGCGTTCGTGCTGTACTGCGCGCTCGAAGAAAGCCCGCAGCTGGCTGGCCACGAGTGTTCGAATGCCAGTTCGAACTTCCTGGCGGTGGTCAAGGAAGGCCGCCGTCCGGGTCTGAACCTGATGCGCGATAACAGCCCGGTCGAGCTCAAGGCCTGGGCCACCGAGCTGCTGGAGAAAATCACCCCGATTGCCAGGCTGCTCGATCAGGCGCAGGGCATCGACGAGCACATCAAGTCGATTGCTGTGCAACAGGCCAAGATCGACGACACCGCCCTGACACCGTCAGCCCAGGTACTGGCGAGCATGAAAGCGCATGGCGAAGGCTTTACAGCGTTCTCCCTGCGCCAGAGCCAGGTCCACGCCGAATACTTCCGCACCCACCCGCTGAGCGCCGAAGAACAGGCACACTTCGAAGCCCTGGCCAAAACCTCCATCGAGGAACAGGTCGAGCTGGAAGCAACGGAAGAAGTGGTGGATTTCGACACGTTTGTCGGGTCGTATCAGGCGAGCATTCTGTCGATCAGTAACTGATCAGGGTGTGACGCAGAGCGTCACGAACTGCATTCCCACGCTGGAGCGTGAGGAACGATCGGTGTATGAACTGGAGCGCGAGGAACGATGAGTGTCTGAGCTGGAGCGTGAGGTACGATAGGTGGTCTGGAAAACACCTATCGTACCCACGCTCCGCGTGGGCACGCCGTTCTGGACGCTCCGCGTCCGCACTTGAGCTTAAATCGCCTTCTCGAAGATCTTCGAATTTCTCTGGAAGTTGTACAACGACGCACGCGCACTTGGCAGGCGGTCGACGCTGCTCGGCTCGAAACCGCGCTCACGGAACCAGTGTGCGGTGCGGGTGGTGAGGACGAACAGGGTTTTGAGACCCAGCGCGCGGGCACGGTTTTCGATGCGCTCCAGCAACTCGTCACCACGCCCGCCGTGACGGTACTCGGGATTTACCGCCAGACACGCCAGCTCGCCCGCCTCTGAATCGGCAATCGGATACAGCGCCGCACAGGCAATGATCAAGCCTTCGCGCTCGACCACGCTGAACTGGGTAATCTCGCGCTCCAGCACTTCGCGGGAGCGGCGTACCAGGATGCCCTGCTCTTCCAGCGGCGTGATCAGGTCCATTAAGCCGCCGACGTCCTCGATGGCCGCTTCACGGACCAGTTCGAATTGCTCCTGCGCCACCAGCGTACCGCCACCGTCGCGGGTAAACAATTCGGTCAGCAGAGCGCCGTTCTCGGCATAACTGACGATATGGCTGCGCGCCACGCCACCGCGACAGGCTTCGGCCGCCGCATCCAGCAATTCCGCCTGATAGTTGCCACCCAGACGCTGCAAGTGTGCAGGCACCTGCTGCGGACGCAGCTCGCGCACCAGTCGGCCCTGTTCGTCCAGCAACCCGGTTTCGGCACCGAACAGCAACAATTTATCGGCGGCCAGATCAATGGCCGCACGGGTAGCGACGTCTTCGCAGGCCAGATTGAAAATCTCGCCGGTCGGCGAATAGCCCAGCGGCGACAGCAGCACGATATGGCGTTCATCCAGCAAGCGGTTGATGCCCTTGCGGTCGACCCGACGGACTTCGCCGGTGTGCTGATAATCGACGCCTTCCAGTACGCCGATAGGCCGTGCAGTCACCACATTGCCACTGGTCACCCGCAGGCGTGAGCCCTGCATCGGCGAAGCGGCCATATCCATCGACAGGCGCGCTTCAATAGAGATGCGCAACTGGCCGACGGCATCGATCACGCATTCCAGGGTTTCGGTGTCGGTGATCCGCAGATCACGGTGGTAACGCGGGGTGATCCCGCGCTGGGCCAGGCGGCTTTCGATCTGTGGACGCGAGCCGTGTACCAGCACCAGGCGCACGCCCAGGCTGTGCAGCAGCACCAGGTCGTGGACGATGTTGCCGAAGTTGGGATGCTCTACGCCATCGCCGGGCAGCATGACGACGAAGGTGCAATCGCGGTGGGCATTGATGTAAGGGGACGCGTGGCGAAGCCAGTTGACGTATTCGGGCATGACAACAAGAGCCTGTAGATAAAATGGACGAAAAGAAAAAGCACGCACAACGGTGTGGTGGTTATCGTCGGAACAGGCTTGGCAACACGCGCACTCTCCTTTTCTTCAACCTGTGTGGGACCTGACTCACTGAGGCGTCAGGCAGTAATGCTCGATCAACTGACGTAACAGACGCACTGTAGGGTTCAGACGTGACATTTCGAGGTATTCCCCCGGCTGATGCGCGCAGGCGATATCACCCGGGCCGAGCACCAGTGTTTCACAACCAAGGCGCTGAAGATAAGGCGCTTCGGTGCCGAACGCTACTGCTGCGGCGGTATGACCGGTCAGTCGTTCAGCTACACGCACCAGTTCTGCATCGGCCACCTGTTCGAACGGCGCGCACTCGGGAAACAGTGGAGCGTAGTCGATCTGCACCTGATGCAACTCGGCGAGCGGTTGCAGCTTCTGCCGGATCGCGGCACGCAGCACGTCCGGGTCCATGCCTGGCAGCGGACGCAGGTCGAACTCCAGCGAGCACTGGCCGCAGATGCGGTTCGGGTTGTCGCCGCCATGAATGCAGCCCAGGTTGAGGGTCGGTTGCGGGACGCTGAATTGTGGATTGCGGTACTCAAGCTGCCACTGTTTGCGCAGGCCCTTGAGCTCGCTGATCGCGTCGTGCATGGCTTCCAGAGCGCTGTGCCCCAGGCTTGGATCTGAAGAGTGGCCGCTGCGCCCGAGAATATGGATGCGCTCCATCATCACGCCCTTGTGCATGCGGATCGGCTTGAGCCCGGTCGGCTCGCCGATCACCGCCGCACGGCCCAGCGGGCGGCCAGCCTCTGCCAGCGCACGGGCTCCGGCCATCGAACTTTCTTCATCGCAGGTCGCAAGGATCAGCAGCGGCTGCTTGAACGGCTGGTCGAGCAGACCGCGCACCGCCTCGATGATCAGCGCAAAGAAGCCTTTCATGTCGCAGCTGCCCAGCCCGACCCAACGGCCATCGACTTCGGTCAGCTTCAGCGGGTCGGTTTTCCACAGCGCTTCGTCGAACGGTACGGTGTCGCTGTGCCCCGCCAGCACCAGGCCGCCGGGGCCGGTGCCGAAAGTCGCCAGCAGGTTGAACTTGCCGGGCGAAACCTGCTGAATGTCGCAGGCAAAACCCAGATCGCCAAGCCACCCGGCCAGCAGGTCGATGACAGGCCGATTGGTCTGGTCCAGAGAAGGCTGAGTACAGCTCACCGATGGCGCAGCGATCAAGGCTGCAAACTGGTCTTTCATGGACGGCAACGGCATGGACGTTTCCTGTAATCAAGACAAAACAGAGCTCATCATAGGGCCATAGCAACCCAGGAATAAACCGTTTCGGGTCATGTCCTGTACACTGCCGCCCTCAGCAGCCGTTCAGTCATGGGCTGCGCTCCCGTTATCAGCATCAGCGTTTGGATTCCCCCGGCCATGCAAAAAGAAACAGAAATCAAACTCCGCGTCAGCCGCGAGACCCTCGCTGCACTGCGCGAACATCCGTTGCTCAAGAAGCGCAACAAAAGTGGCTGGGAGCGCCTGGAACTGTCGAACCAGTATTTCGATACCCCGGAGCGCGAGCTGGCACATGCCAAGGTAGCGCTGCGCATCCGTCGCGATGGCGATCAGATCATCCAGACCATGAAGACACGCGGGCAAAGCGTTGCCGGCCTGTCCGAGCGCAATGAATACAACTGGGACCTGACCAAAGCCAAGCTGGACCTGAAAAAGCTCGAAGGCGATTGCTGGCCCGAGCAACTGGCCGGGCTGGACAAGAAAACCATCAAGCCGCTGTTCACCACTGATTTTGTCCGTGAAAAAGCCGAAATCGCCTGGGGGCGCGGCAAGACCAAGGTCGTGATCGAGGCTGCGCTGGACCTGGGCCAGGTCGTAGCGGGCAAGCAGAAGGAAGAAATCTGCGAGCTGGAACTGGAGCTGCGCGAAGGTGATCCTGCCGCCCTGCTGGAACTGGCCGCCGAACTGGCTGCAACGTTGCCGTTGATGCCGTGTGATATCAGCAAGGCTGAGCGCGGCTATCGCCTGCTCGACGCCAGCAGCTACTCCCTGAGCCTGCCGACACCCACCTTGAACGCAGAAACGCCGCTGGACGACGCCTACTCGGCGCTGGCCTGGCATCTGCTGGGCAGCAGCCAGCGTCTGGCCGAGCAATACCGTTTCAATGGCCACTGGCGACTGCTGCAGGACTGGGTCGAAATGCTGGCTGAGCTGCGCGCGCTGACCGGCAGCCTGGGTCAGGCCGCACCGCGCAGTTCGTCAGCGCAATTGCGTACCGCACTGGATGCCTTGCTGGAAGACTGGCGCCCGCTGGTTCAGGCCGGTCAGGAAGATGGTGATGTTCGTGGCGCTGCTCACGAGCAGTTTCTTGAAGAATTGCAGGACACTCGCTGGGGCGAGTTCTCGCTGAACACCTCACGCTGGTTGCTGGCACGCAGCTGGACGACCGAGCGCAACACACGCGGCAACCGCCAGGGCGCTGCGCTGTTGAGCAGCTGGCTGCCTCGCCTGCTGGGTGAAGAGGCGACGTCCCTGCAACTGAGCCGCTATCAGCAGCAGCCGGAAGACCTTGCCGAGCAACTGCCACGCATCGAGCGCATCCAGGCTTGGCTGCACTGGGCACGCGGCGCGCTGGACCTGCCGGAGCTGGACCGCCTGTACGGTGAACTGCGCAAACTGGAAGAGCTGGCTCATCTGGACATCAGCGACGAAGTCCTCGACGCCCGCGTTCAGCAAGCCATCACCGTGTTCCAGAGCCGCGCGTGGAAAACCTTGTTGCGTTTGTAACAGCCCTCAAACCACGACGATTATCGTGCCCACTCCGCGTGGGCACGCATTTCCGGACGCTCTGCGTCCGACCTTGAGTGTGCGGCGCAGCGCAGAGTTGTGACGCAGAGCGTCACGAAAAGGCATTTCCACGCAGAGCGTGGGAACGAGAATCACGCGGAGCTTTGGCACGAGAGTAACAAGCCGCATCCCCCTCCCGGCTGAATCCATTTAGCTGCTACAGTAATGCCCGGTCGCACAGAAGGCGCAACGCTGTCACGCCTGGCGACTACTCTTGCTCATGGTCTGTTGATCAATAGTCTCAAGGAGCGCGCATGGCAGCCCTGGCCCCCTCTTCACAGGATCGCTGGCTCGATCTGAACGATGTGTTGCGCGATCTGGTCGCCGAAGGCTTTCTCGGCCAGGACGACTCGGAAACCGCGCTCATCCAGCGCCGCAGTGCGGTGAACATCCAGTTGCACCCTCTCGAATTTCTTGCGTCGCTGCAGTTTGATGACCTGAAACGGCCCGGCAAAAAGCTCGACCTGGAAACACTCACCGCCTGGCTGGCGAAGGCCTGCGACCAGCCCTACATGCGCATCGACCCGCTGAAGATCAACGTAGCGGCGGTCACGCCATTGATGTCCTATGCCTTCGCCCAGCGTCACAAGATTCTCGCCGTGGCGGTGGATCGCGAATCGGTGACCATCGCCAGCGCGCAGCCTTATGTGCGCTCGTGGGAAGCCGACCTTGCCCACGTGCTCAAGCTTCAGGTGAAGCGCGTCGTCGCCAACCCGACAGACATCCAGCGCATGGCGATGGAGTTTTTCCGGTTGGCGAAGTCGGTCAGCGGCGCCAACGCGTCTGAACAGAAAATGAGCAACATGGGCAACTTCGAACAGTTGCTCAAGCTCGGCGCCAGCGATCAGGAACCCGACGCCAACGACGCGCACATCGTCAATATCGTCGACTGGCTGTTTCAATACGCGTTCCAGCAACGTGCCAGCGACATTCACATCGAGCCGCGCCGCGAACAGGGCACTGTGCGCTTCCGCATCGATGGCGTGCTGCACAACGTCTATCAGTTTCCGGCGCAGGTCATCATGGCGATTGTCAGCCGCCTGAAAAGCCTGGGGCGGATGAACGTCGCTGAAAAGCGCAAGCCGCAGGACGGCCGCGTCAAGACCACCACCCCTGAGAACCGCGAAGTCGAACTGCGCCTGTCGACCCTGCCGACGGCATTCGGCGAGAAGATGGTGATGCGGATTTTCGACCCTGAGGTGCTGCTCAAGGATTTCGACCAGCTGGGTTTTTCCAGCGATGATTTGCGGCGCTGGCAGGACATGACCCGCCAGCCCAACGGCATCATCCTGGTCACCGGCCCGACCGGTTCAGGCAAGACCACCACGCTGTACACCACCCTCAAGAAGCTGGCGACCTCGGAGGTCAACCTCTGCACCATCGAGGACCCGATCGAGATGGTCGAGCCTGCCTTCAACCAGATGCAGGTGCAGCACAATATCGAGCTGAGCTTCGCTGCGGGTGTCCGCGCATTGATGCGACAAGACCCGGATATCATCATGATCGGCGAGATTCGCGACCTGGAGACGGCCGAAATGGCGATCCAGGCCGCGTTGACCGGTCACTTGGTGCTCTCGACACTGCACACCAACGATGCACCCAGCGCGATCAGCCGGATGCTGGAACTGGGCGTGCCGCATTACCTGCTCAAAGCCACCATCCTCGGCGTCATGGCCCAGCGCCTGGTGCGCACCTTGTGTCCGCACTGCAAGGCACCGATCAACCTGAACGAAACCGACTGGCAAACCCTCACCCGCCCGTGGCAGGCTCCCGTACCGCCCGGCGCGCATCAGGCGGTGGGCTGCGTGGAATGCCGTGATACGGGTTATCGAGGGCGGGCCGGGGTCTACGAGATCATGGTCATGTCGGACAACATCAAAGCGTTGATCTCCGCAGACCTCGACCTCAACGCCATGCGTCGCCAGGCTTTCAAGGAAGGCATGCGTAGCTTGCGCCTGTCCGGCGCCCAGAAAGTCTCGGCGGGGCTGACTACACTGGAAGAAGTGCTGCGGGTTACGCCACAGAGTGAGCAGCGCTAGACAGGTTAGAGGCGGTATTGCCGCAGCCCGCCAGCTAAAGTGAACCACTTAGTTCACATTGATTGAACTAGTTCATGGCTTTGGCTATCCAACCCCTCAGAACAACCACAGTCGGAGTATCTCACCATGCGTCTCAAGTTTGCTGTCGCCACCGTAGCCTTGCTTTCCATCCCGATGGGTTCAGCGATGGCTGACACCTTCTGGCGTAATGTACTGTCCTCGGGCGCTACCACTGGCTCGAGTTACCTCACCTTCAAGGATCACAAGCTGATCGTTGCCGCTCAGGATGATGCCGGCAGCTACGTCGCCAGCAACGGCGACATTCGTGGTCCGTTTCTGGAAGCGGCTATCCAGCAGGTGCGTAAAGACAATCCTGGCTTGAAAGCGACCGACATGGAACTGGCCAACGCAATCCTGGACAAGAACCTGGTTGCTGAAAGTCAGTAAGCGTCACGCATAAAAAATGCCGCTCGATGAGCGGCATTTTTTTGCGCGGTGATTACTCGCCGATGGCGCTTTTGTAACCTGCGGAGTCCAGCAGTTTAGCCAGATCAGCGTCAGCATCAGTCGGCTTCAGCTTGAAGATCCAGGCGCTGTACGGTTCGCTGTTGAGCGACTCGGGCGAATCGCCCAGTGCTTCGTTGACTTCGACCACTTCGCCCGCCACTGGCGAGTAGATGTCCGAAGCAGCCTTGACCGACTCGACAACGCCAGCAGCATCACCCGCGGCGAACACCTTGCCGATTTCCGGCAGTTCAACGAAAACCACATCGCCCAGCGCTTCCTGTGCGTGGTCCGAGATGCCGACAGTCACGGTGCCATCGGCCTCAAGACGCGCCCATTCATGACTTTCGGCGAAACGCAGCTCGGCGGGAATATTGCTCATTTAGTCATCCTCAACATCGATCGGGTCAGCGGAAAACCCGCCATAGGTTAGATCAGGGCTTTGCCATGTCGCACGAACGCAGGCTGCACCACCCGCACCGGATACCACTTGCCGCGGATTTCCACCTCGGCCCGGTCGGCAGTCGCCATCGGAACACGCGCCAGCGCAATGGATTTGCTCAACGTAGGAGAGAAACTACCACTGGTGATCTCACCTTCGCCAATTTCTGCGATTCTTACCACCTGATGAGCCCGCAACACGCCACGCTCTTCGAGCACCAGACCGACCAGTTTGAAGGCAACCCCTTCGGCTCGTTCGCGCTCCAGAGCCTTGCGGCCTATGAAGTCACGGTCGGCAGGCTCCCAGGCGATGCTCCAGGCAATGTTCGACACCAGCGGTGAAACGCCCTCGCCGATATCCTGACCATACAGGTTCATGCCCGCCTCAAGGCGCAACGTGTCACGAGCCCCCAGGCCGATGGGGGAAATACCCGCGCCGACCAGCTCATTGAAAAAGCTCGGCGCCTGCTCGGCAGGCAGCATGATTTCCAGGCCGTCTTCGCCGGTATAGCCCGTACGTGCGATGAACCAGTCGGCATCATCGCGGCCTTCGAACGGTTTGAGCTCGGTGATCAGCCTGGCGCGCGAGCTGGAAACCAGATCGGCAATCCTCGCCCGGGACCGTGGCCCCTGAATGGCCAGAATCGCCATCTCGCTGCGCTCGTTCAGTTGCACATCGAAGTCGCCCAGTTGCGACTTCATCCAGGCAAGATCCTTGAAACCGTTCGCGGCGTTGACCACCAGACGATAACCTTCGGCGGTCAGGTAGACGATCATGTCGTCGATGATTCCGCCCGCCTCATCCAGCATGGCGCTGTAGAGCGCCCGGCCCGGTGTAGTGAGCCGGTCGACATCATTGGCCAGCAAGTAACGCAGCCAGGCATTGGCCTGACGACCGACCACGTCGATCACGTTCATGTGAGAGACATCGAAGACCCCACAGTCGCGACGCACCTGATGGTGCTCCTCGACCTGCGATCCATAATGCAACGGCATGTCCCAGCCACCAAAATCGACCATCTTCGCGCCAAGGGCGAGGTGCAGGTCGAACAGGGGGGTACGCTGTCCCATGGGTTTCTCCTTCCGGGCGTGGCGAGGGTGCGGGCAGAAAAAGTCGACAAGCCCCCAATAGACCGGGGTTTGCAGCACGTTTACAACTGGCCGAATAATCTGACAGACCGCACCGATTGCGGCGCATTGTAGCCGCAAGGTGTGGACCCCGCACCTAACCAATGTGACGAGCAGAGCGCCGAATCAACCCGATGACAGGCAATAATCCTACAAGCACCAGCGTCAAAGCCGGCAGCGCCGCGCGCGCCCACTCACCCTCGCTGGTCATTTCGAAGATCCGCACGGCGAGCGTATCCCAGCCAAACGGGCGCATCAGCAGGGTTGCAGGCATCTCTTTGAGCACATCGACGAACACCAGCAACGCGGCGCTCAGGGCTCCGGGCACCAGTAGCGGCAGGTACACGTTAAGAAACAACTTGGGCCCACTGACGCCCAGACTGCGTGCGGCCTCGGGCAATGAAGGTCGAATGCGCGACAGGCTGTGCTCCAGCGGACCAAAGGCAACTGCGATGAACCGCACCAGGTAGGCCAGCAGCAGCGCTGACAGGCTACCCAGCAACAAGGGCTTGCCCGCCCCGCCCAGCCAGCCGGACAGCGGGATCACCAGTTCCCGGTCCAGATAACTGAACGCCAGCATGATCGAGACCGCCAGCACCGAACCCGGCAGCGCATAGCCCAGATTGGCGAGGCTGACCCCGGAGCGAATCGCGGGCGTCGGTGCCATGCGTCGGGCAAAAGCCAGAATCAATGCCACGCTGACGGTGATCAGGGCGGCGATGCTGCCCAGATAGAGGGTGTGCAGGATCAGACCGACGTAACGCTCATCCAGGTCGAACCGGCCACGCTGCCAGACCCAGATGATCAATTGCAGCACCGGAACGACGAAGGCGCAGAGAAATACCAGCCCACACCAGGCACTGGCACCCCATGCCTTGAAGCCGCGCAGCGGGTAGAGCGCCTGGCCTCGGGGCCGTTCGTTGGTCGGGCGGCTTGCGCCTCGGGCACGGCGCTCGCCGTACAACAGGATCAGCACCGCTAACAGCAGCAGGCTTGCCAGTTGTGCGGCGCTGGAGAGGCTGAAAAAGCCGTACCAGGTTTTGTAGATGGCGGTGGTGAAGGTGTCGAAGTTAAACACCGAGACTGCACCGAAGTCCGCCAGGGTTTCCATCAGCGCCAAGGCCACACCCGCACCAATGGCCGGACGCGCCATCGGCAGTGCCACTCGCCAGAACGCCTGCAAAGGGCTTTGCCCCAATACGCGTGCGGCTTCCATCAGGCCCTTGCCCTGGGCCAGAAAAGCCGTGCGTGCCAGCAGGTAGACGTAAGGGTAGAAAACCAGCACCAGCACGATGATCACCCCGCCCGTGGAGCGCACACGCGGCAGGCGCAGGCCAGCGCCGAACCATTCACGCATCAGGCTCTGCACCGGGCCGGAAAAATCCAGCAGGCCGACGAAGACGAACGCCAGCACATAGGCAGGAATGGCAAACGGCAGCATCAGCGCCCAGTCCAGCCAGCGCCGACCGGGAAATTCACACAGGCTGGTCAGCCACGCCAGACTCACTCCCAGCAGCGTTACACCCACGCCCACACCCAGCAGCAGGATCAACGTATTGCCCAGCAGGCGCGTCATCTGGGTGTCGAGCAGATGAGACCAGATCTGCCCGTCAATCGTCCCCCACGACAGCAGCAGAACGCTCAGCGGCAACAACACCAGCGCAGCGATGGCGAAGACCAGGGGATACCAGCGACGTTGGACAGGATGGGCCAAGGGGTTCTCGAAATGAGGGGTTATACGTCTCTAAGTCATGCATCCATGCGGAACAGCCCGCTCAAGATCGGACGCGGAGCGTCCAGAACGGCGCTCCCACGCTGGAGCGTGGGAGCGATAATTGATAGAGCCAAGCGTTGGGTATTAAATCAATTCCAGCCCGCGCGATCCATCATGCGGATGGCTTCTGCCTGGCGCTTGCCTGCCACTTCGACCGGCAGGGTATCGGCCTTGAACGGCCCCCAGCTTGCCACTTCCTCGGAGGGTGCCACCTTCGGGTTGGCTGGGAACTCCTGGTTGACGCTGGAAAAGATCGTCTGCGCCTCGGGGCCGGTCATCCATTCGACCAGCGCCTTCGCCGCTTCCGGGTGCGGGGCATGCCTGGTAAGGCCGATGCCCGACAGGTTGACGTGTACGCCGCGATCAGACTGGTTCGGCCAGAACAGTTTTACCGCCAGGTCAGGGTTCTGCTTGTGCAGCCGGCCGTAGTAGTACGTATTGACGATGCCGACGTCGCACTGCCCGGCATTGATCGCCTCAAGCACTGCGATGTCATCGGAAAACACATCCGTTGACAGGTTGTTCACCCAGCCCTTGAGAATCTTCTCGGACGCTTCGGCACCGTGGGTTTCGATCAGTGTGGCGGTCAGCGACTGGTTATAAACCTTCTTTGCGGTGCGCAGGCACAGGCGCCCTTCCCAGTTCTTGTCGGCCAGCGCTTCGTAGGTGGTCAACTCCGCCGGTTTTACCCGATCCGTCGAATAGGCAATGGTACGGGCTCGCAGGCTCAGGCCGGTCCAGCTGTGGGTGGACGAGCGATATTGCGCAGGAATATTGGCTTCGATCACCGGCGAGGTGAACGGCTGCAGGATGCCCATTTGCTCGGCCTGCCAAAGGTTGCCGGCATCGACCGTCAGCAACAGATCGGCAGTCGCGTTCTCGCCCTCGGCCTTGATGCGCTGCATCAAAGGCGCTTCCTTGTCGGTGATGAATTTGATCTTCACACCGGTCTTGGCCGTGTAAGCATCGAACACCGGCTTGATCAGTTCGTCGATCCGGGAGGAATACACCACCACCTCGTCGGCGGCCTGAGCGGTGCCGCCCAGCAAAGTCAGTGTCAGAGCAGCCAGAAGACGCTTGCTTGCCTGCATCGGGGTATCTCGCGTTCGCAAATGAGGCGAAATGGTAGTGAATCCCATTTGCTATCTCAATCGAAGCGCGAACAGAGCCGTTACCGAATGTTTCCAGGCTTCATCAATTACGCGCTCAGCAAACCGCCTTCGCCTTGGAAAAGTTTGCGATCTTGCGCAATTTCTCGACGTCGAACACTTCCAGTTGCCCTATGCCCAGGCGTATGACCTTGCGCTCGTGCAGGTCCTCAAGCACTTCCAGCAAGGCTGAAAGCGAGAGGCCTTGCAACGAGCTGATTTCATCGAGCGTGATCAGACGCCGCGCATGACTCAACGGGCCATACCCCTCACTCAGCACCAGCAGCCGCCACGCGACTCGTGATCGGGGCGGCAACTGTCGCAGTTTGTCGGGATTTTGCAGTGGCAAGCCAAGCTTCTGGCTCAGCAGCGCCGCGAATGATCGCCAGTACTCGGGGTGCTGGTCGAGCAACGACACGAGGAATGACTGAGGCACATGCAAAAAGATGGTCTGCTCCAGCGAACAGACCTCGAACCGGCGCGGCATCCCGTCGAACAGCGAGACTTCGCCGAACCAGTACGGCCGCCGGATCGGCTCATGCCGGGGCCCCAGCCGCTGAACATGCGCGCCGCCAATGCGCACGTTGCCCTCCAGCAGCGCATAAAGACCGCAGGGCTCAGCGCCTTTTTCGAACAGCATCTTGCCGGGCGTCTTGCGCACCTGGCGAGCTGCATGCAGCACGCTATCCTGCAACGCGGCAGGCAAATGGGAAAACCAGTAGTCGGATAGCAACGATGACCGCCACAGCACTCCGTTTGTCATTTTTGCTCCCTTTTATTGCGGGCATTCGTATTGCAAAGGCGATACGGTAGCTAAAACCGATTATCGTCGCAGGCAGGATAATAATGAAAACCCTTGTCGATCATCTCAGTCAATACGCGTCCTATCATCGTGATTCGCGCAATATCGTGACGCACTTCGTGGGTATCCCGTTAATTGTGCTCGCGGTGGCGGTGCTGCTGTCGCGTCCGGGCTGGAACATCGGCGGGTTGTGGTGCTCGCCTGCGGCAGTGGTGACGCTGGCGTCGACGGTCTTTTACCTGAAACTCGACCGTGCGCTGGGCGTGGTGATGGCGGCGTTGCTGGTGCTGTGCGTCTGGGCTGGCGCGCTTCTGGCGCAGCAGGCCACCCTGGTCTGGCTGAGTGCGGGGGTCGGGTTGTTCGTGGTCGGCTGGGTGATCCAGTTCATCGGCCATTACTACGAAGGCCGTAAACCGGCGTTTATCGATGACGTGACAGGCCTGATCATCGGCCCGCTGTTCGTGGTCGCCGAACTGGCGTTCCTGATGGGCCTGCGCAAACCCTTGCAGCACGCCATCGAAGAACGCTCCGGCCCGGTAGGGCGACATGTGCGCAAGGCGGTGGTTTAGCACCGCTACCTGAAGTCGGACGCAGAGCGTCCAGAACGGCATTCCCACGCTGGAGCGTGAGGAACGATAGGTGGCCGGAAGAACGCTGATCGTGCCGACGCTCCCTCGCTCCAGCGCACACGCTCAGCCCCTCAAAGCTTCTGCCAGACCTTCGGTTTGAAGAACAGCGTCTCGCCCTTGGCAAGGCCCACCAGGCTGTCGTGGTCTTTCACCACTTCGGCTTCGATCAGTTCGCTCTGCCCTTCCACTTTCAACGTGACCCGCGTGGTCGCGCCCAGCGGTCGGATGTCGCGGACTTCTGCGGCATGGTGGTCTTCGATTTCCTGACGTGACAACGACACTTCGTGCGGCCGGAACAGCACATGGCCCTCGTCACCCAGGCTCAGGCGGTTGGAGTCGCCGAGGAAGTGGTAGACGAAGTCGTTGGACGGGTTCTCGTACACCTCGCCCGGCGAGCCGATCTGTTCGATCACGCCCTTGTTCATGACCACGATGCGGTCGGCCACTTCCATGGCTTCTTCCTGATCGTGGGTCACGAAAACCGACGTCAGGTTGATGTCTTCGTGCAAGCGCGCCAGCCAGCGACGCAGCTCCTTGCGGACCTTGGCGTCCAGCGCACCGAACGGCTCGTCCAGCAACAACACTTTGGGCTCGACCGCCAACGCACGGGCCAGCGCGATCCGCTGGCGCTGACCACCGGACAACTGCTCAGGATAACGATCAGCCAGCCAGTCCAGTTGCACCATGTTCAGCAGTTCGTGGACCTTTTCGGCGATCCGCGTTTCAGTCGGGCGCTCGCGCTTGGGCTTCATGCGCAGGCCAAAGGCGACGTTGTCGAACACCGTCATGTGACGGAACAGCGCGTAATGCTGGAACACGAACCCGACGTTGCGATCACGCACGTCATGGCCGGAAACGTCTTCGCCATGAAACACGATGCTGCCGTCATCCGGGGTTTCCAGACCGGCAATAATGCGCAGCAGAGTGGTCTTGCCGCAGCCTGAAGGCCCCAGCAAAGCCACCAGCTCGCCACTCTGGATGTCCAGACTGATGTTGTTAAGCGCCTTGAAGGCGTTGAAGTTCTTGCTGACGTTACGGACTTCGATCGACATGATTATTCCTCCGCCGCGTTATGGCGCAGACGGTTAATGCGCGATTCGCTCCACTGCTTGAGCAGCAGGATGAACAGCGCCAGGATCAGCAACAGGCTCGCCACGGCAAAGGCTGCGACGTGGTTGTACTCGTTGTAGAGAATTTCGACATGCAGCGGCAGGGTGTTGGTAACGCCGCGAATGTGCCCGGACACCACCGACACCGCGCCAAACTCGCCCATCGCCCGGGCGGTACACAGCACCACGCCATAGATCAGGCCCCATTTGATGTTCGGCACCGTGACGTGCCAGAACATCTGCCAGCCATTGGCGCCGAGCAGGCGTGCGGCCTCCTCTTCCTGGGTGCCCTGCTCCTGCATCAGCGGGATCAGTTCACGCGCCACGAACGGCACGGTGACGAATATGGTCGCCAGCACGATGCCCGGCAGGGCAAACACGATCTGGATGTCGTGATCCTGCAACCACGGACCGAACAGGCCCTGCGCGCCAAACATCAGCACGTAGACCAGACCGGCGATAACCGGCGATACCGAAAACGGCAGGTCGATCAGCGTGACCAGGATGCTCTTGCCACGAAACGAGTATTTGCTCACGCACCACGCCGCGCTGACGCCGAACACCAGGTTGAGCGGCACCGAAATCAAGACGGCAATGACCGTCAGCTTGAGGGCCGACAAGGCGTCCGGCTCCAGGATCGCAGTGAAGAATGCACCCAGGCCGTTCTTCAGCCCCTGGGACACCACGATGAACAGCGGCAAGCCCAGAAACAGCACGAACACCAGCCAGCACAGGCCGATCAGGATACGTCGCGACACCGCGCTGCCACGGCGGGCGGCGTTGGCTGAGGCGGCGGCTGAAACAGATGAATAAGACATGTTCTGCGCCTCCTCAGGATGGGGTTTCGATGCGCCGCTGCAACAGATTGATCAGCAGCAACAGAATGAAGGACACCACCAGCATCATCACGCCGATGGCCGTTGCGCCGGTGTAGTCGTACTGGTCAAGCTTGACCATGATCAGCAACGGCAGGATCTCGGTTTTCATCGGCATGTTGCCAGCAATGAAAATCACCGAACCGTACTCGCCCACGCCTCGGGCAAACGCCAGGGCAAAACCGGTCAGCCAGGCGGGCAACAACGCCGGCACGAGGATGTGGCGAAACACCTGCAACGGACGCGCGCCCAGGCAGGCGGCGGCCTCCTCGACTTCGCGGGGAATGTCGGCCAGCACCGGCTGCACGGTGCGCACCACGAACGGCAGCGTGACGAAGGTCAGCGCCAGGGTGATGCCCAACGGGGTGTAGGCGATCTTGAAGCCCAGGTCTGCAGCGAACTGCCCGACCCAGCCATTGGGCGCGTACAGCGCTGTCAGGGCGATACCGGCCACAGCGGTCGGCAGGGCAAACGGCAGATCGATCATGGCGTCGATGATCTTGCGGCCGGGGAAGGTGTAACGCACCAGCACCCAGGCCAGCAGCGTGCCGATCACACCATTGATCAAGGCCGCGTAGAACGCGGTGCCGAAACTCAGCTTGAGCGCCGCGATCACGCGAGGCGCCGTGATGATGGTCCAGAACTGATCCCAGGTGAGCTGCGCGGCATGCACGAACATGGCGGCCAGCGGTATTAGCACAATCAGACTGAGGTACACCAAGGTGTAGCCCAGCGTCAGCCCGAAGCCGGGTATGACGGGGGAGATACGACGCGACATAAAAGTCCCTGGTTTCACTTGCACGAAGCCCGGAAGTTAATCCGGGCTGCCTGACCAAACCTGCGATGCCACTCGCGCGGCATCGCCATTCGGTTTATTGCGCTTGGTAAATCTGGTCGAACACGCCGCCATCATTGAAAAACTTCGGCTGCGCAGTCTTCCAGCCACCAAAGTCTTTGTCGATAGTCACCAGATCGAGCTTCGGAAACTGCTTCTCGTATTTGGCAGCGATTTCCTTGTCACGTGGACGATAGAAGTTTTTTGCGGCGATTTCCTGACCTTCCTTGCTGTACAGGTGCTTGAGGTATTCGGTCGCGATTTCAGTGTTGCCCTTCTTCTCGGCATTCTTGTCGACCACGGCCACTGGCGGCTCGGCGAGAATCGACAGCGAAGGCACGATGATGTCGAACTTGTCTTTGCCGCCATCTTCCTTCAGCGCGAGGAACGCTTCGTTTTCCCAGGCCAGTAAAACGTCGCCCTGGCCGTTGTTGACGAAGGTGATCGTCGAACCCCGAGCACCGGTGTCCAGAATCGGCACGTGCTTGAACAGCGTCTGCACGTATTCCTTGGCTTTGGCTTCGTCACCGCCGCCCGCCTTCAGGCCGTAGGCCCAGGCGGCCAGGAAGTTCCAGCGCGCACCGCCCGAGGTTTTCGGGTTGGGGGTGATCACCGAAACGCCTTCCTTGGTGAGATCGCCCCAGTCCTTGATGCCTTTCGGGTTGCCCTTGCGCACCAGAAACACGATGGTCGAGGTGTAAGGCGTGCTCGCGTCAGGCAGGCGGGTCTGCCAGTTTTCGGGCAGCGTTTTGCCGAGTTTGGCGATTTCGTCGATGTCACCGGCCAGTGCCAGGGTCACCACGTCGGCGCGCAGACCGTCGATCACGCCCCGCGCCTGCTTGCCCGAACCACCGTGAGACTGCTTGATCTCGATCTTGTCGTCCGGATGGGCTTTCTTCCAGTAATTGACGAATTCTGCGTTGTAATCCTGATACAGCTCGCGTGTCGGATCGTAAGACACGTTGAGCAGTTCGTAATCCTTGGCAACAGCCGAACCTGCGAAAACGGCACTGGCGATGGCGGCCAGTGCAAAGCGGCGAATGGACATAGATGAAGCTCCCGGAAATTCTGTGTGTCGGCTTTTTGAGTTCTTCTTGGCGCGTCAGCGCGGTATCCGTGCTGGCGAGCTGCTTGTGTTCAGCGGTGCTTCAGGAGTCAGGATGAAGCCCTCCGGTTGACCAGTCGGGTTGCAACGTCAGTTCTGCTTGGCGGCAGGGTTCTGCAAACGGAATTTTTCCTTGCGCTCGATCTGCACCACCTGTGCGTTATGCACAGTGATTTCGACGGCGCCAAAACGCAGGTCACGCAACGCACTCTGTATCTCACGCAGAATGGCTGCTTCGTCCTGACCGTCAACACTACGTAGAGATGCGCTCATTATCTTATTCCTTGAAAGGTGAGAAACCTGCCGTCGCGACTGGGTCGATGGCTGTGGCGATGGCGTAATCATAGTGAGGCGGAGATATTCTTAAAAAGACTATTTAAGAATGCAGATATAACCAAAAGAAATTTAGCAAACGGGATACGGTCAGGATGTGTTGCACATCCTGACCAGCGTTATGCGCTTGGGTAGCGGCCTAGTTGAACGCGGGCGCGTGAGCCCAGTCGATTGACTGCGCGGGCATTGGCCGGGCGAACCAGTAGCCCTGGCCCAACTGGCAACCATTGCTCAGCAGAAATGACGCCTGGCTGGCATGTTCGATACCTTCTGCCAGCACGCGCATACCCAGGCTGGAAGCCAGCGCGATGACTGTCCGGACAATCGCGATGTCATCATCGTCACCCGGCAGCCCGGCGACGAAGCCTTGATCGATCTTGAGCTTCTGCACCGGCATGCTCTTGAGCCGCAAGAGTGACGAGTAGCCAGTGCCAAAATCGTCGATGGCCAGGCTCAGGCCCAGTTCACGCAGCCGGTGCAATTGCTCGATGGCCTGCTCGGGGTCCTCCATGACCGCGCTTTCAGTGACTTCCAGCTCAAGAAACGTCGGATCAAGCCCGGTATCGTTCAGTACCTGTGCCACTTGCCGATCCAGATCGCCCCGGCTGAACAGACGGCTGGACACGTTGACCGCGACGGACGCAATCGCAACGCCCGCCGCCAGCCACGCCTGCATTTGCCGGCAGGCGGTATTCAGCACCCAGGCGTCGATATCGACGATCAGCCCGTTCTGCTCGGCGATGGGGATAAAATCGCCCGGCGACACCATGCCGCGAGTCGGGTGTTGCCAGCGCACCAGCGCTTCGACAGCGCAAATGCGCCCGGTCACCAGGTCGTGAACCGGCTGGTAGAACACCCGCAATTCTTCCTGCTCAATCGCCTGACGCAGTTCGCTGGCCAGTTGCACCCTTTGCCGGGCATGGACGGTCAGTTCTTCGGTGTACAGCGCAAAGCCTTCACGGCCGTCATTCTTAGCCTTGAACAGCGCTGAGTCGGCATTGCGCAGCAACTGTTCGGCGGTCAGTGCGTCACCGGGAAACAGGCTGATGCCGATACTGGCGGTGACAAACAGCTGATGCCCGGCGATGACGTAAGGCGACTTGAACGCGTTGATCACCTGCTGCGCGAGGGCCGCAGCATGAACCATTTGCGCACAGTTTTTGACCAGCAGCGCGAATTCATCACCGCCCAGACGCGAGACCGTCATGTCACGGTTGGCCAGCCCCTTGAGGCGTTCGGCGGCCGCCTTGAGCACCTCGTCGCCGATGTTATGGCCGAGGCTGTCGTTGATGTTTCTGAAGTTATCCAGATCCACCAGCAACAGCGCACAACCGCGCTTGCTGGAGCGTGCCGAGGTCAGCGCCTGGCTGATACGGTCGGTCAACAGCAAACGGTTCGGCAATTCAGTCAGCGCGTCATAGTGCGCCAGTTGCGCCAGTTCCTGCTCGGAGCGCTTGATGGCCGTGATGTCGGAAAACACCGCCACGTAGTGCCTGGCTTTCCCGTCATCACCCTTGATGCTGCGGATGGTCTGCCACTGCGGGTAGATCTCGCCGCTTTTGCGCCGATTCCAGATCTCGCCGCTCCACTGACCGGCACTCAGCAGCGAGTGATACATCTGCCGATAAAACTCGGGGCCATGCCGACCGGACTTGAACTTGCTGGGGTTGAAGCCCAGAACCTCTTCGGCCTGATAGCCGGTAATGTCGACAAACGCGCGATTGACGTGGACGATGCGCCCTGCGGCATCACTGACCAGCACACCTTCACGCGTGCTGTCGAATACAACCGCTGCGAGCAGCAGCCGGTCATAGTCTTGCTGTTGCCGCTCAAACAGCGCCTCGCCGCCGACGATGCACTTCAATCTGTCACGTGCAATGAAGATCATGACGGCGCTGAGCAGCGCCCAGCTGCAACCGATCATCTGGTGCCCGAAAGCCAGCTGCGCCGGATCGTCGACCAGAAAAGGCAGCAGGTAATCGCCGGTCACGAACCACAGAATCGACAGCAGCCCATACAGAACGGCGGTTCGCAGCGCGCCACGGGAATAATCGGACATAAAAAACGGAGGCCTGACTAAAGGTCTGGATTATAAAGCAAGAAACATCCTGCGACTCTTATCTGCAAGGGTGACTGGTTTTCTGTGCAATGTCAGTGATAATGCTCTGGCGACTTTTTTCTTCACCGGCAATTTCTACGAGGGCCAAACAGCCTATGTGGTACAACGGTTTGCTCGACCTTTCCGTCTGGCAGGTAATAGCAGTCACGCTGGTAATGACCCACGTGACGATTATTGGCGTCACGGTCTATCTGCACCGCTACTCAGCGCACCGCTCGCTTGAACTCAATGCGGGGCTGAAGCACTTCTTCCGTTTCTGGCTGTGGCTGACCACTGCCCAGAACACCCGCGAGTGGACGGCCATCCACCGCAAGCATCACGCGAAATGCGAAACCATCGACGACCCGCACAGCCCGGTCGTCAAGGGCCTGTCCACAGTGCTGCGCAAGGGCGCCGAGCTGTATCGCGAAGAAGCACAGAATCAGGACACCCTGCGCATCTACGGCAAAAACTGCCCGGAAGACTGGATCGAGCGCAATCTGTACTCGCGCTACAAGCTGCTGGGTATCGCCCTGATGGCGGTGATCGATGTGGCCCTGTTCGGCGCCCTCGGCATCACCGTCTGGGCGGTGCAGATGATGTGGATTCCGTTCTGGGCGGCAGGCGTGGTCAACGGCCTTGGCCATGCGGTCGGCTATCGCAATTTCGAGTGCCGTGACGCGGCGACCAATCTGGTGCCGTGGGGCATCGTGATCGGCGGTGAAGAGCTGCACAACAACCACCACACCTATCCCAACTCGGCCAAGCTGTCCGTCAAGCCGTGGGAGTTCGACATGGGCTGGGCCTGGATCAAGGTGTTCAGCTTCCTGCGTCTGGCCAAGGTCCAGCGGGTTGCGCCTATCGCCCACCGGGTCGAAGGCAAGGGCAGCATGGACATGGACACCGCCATGGCGATCCTCAACAACCGGTTTCAGATCATGGCGCAGTACCGCAAGCTGGTGATCGCGCCACTGGTTGCCCAGGAGCTGGGCAAGGCTGACGAATCGGTGCGCCATCAGTTCCGCCGTGCCAAACGGCTGCTGTCACGTGAGACCAGCCTGCTCGATGACAAGCACCACCTGCGTATCCAGACCATGCTGGAACACAGTCACGCGCTGAAGGTGATCTACGAAAAACGCCTCGCGTTGCAGCAGATCTGGGTCAAGACCAGCAGCAATGGTCACGACATGCTGTCAGCCATGAAAGAGTGGATTCACGAAGCCGAAGCCAGTGGCATTCAGTCCCTGCGCGACTTCGCTGACCAGCTGAAAACCTACTCGCTGCGCCCTGCGCACGCCTGATACCGTTGATCGGCGCGCCCCTCTCGGGCGCGTCCGTTTTTGAACTTCCCCCCGTTCAGCCTATCTCATCAACGTTCCCGGGAACTACGGGAAAGGGTTTGGCAGTGCCGCCAATGCTTGAGATGCATGCTCATGGAAAAGCAGTCCCCTATCGCCTCATCTGGCGCACCGATCACAGATATGCCCGCAACCGCAGAAACCCTGTTAGCCCTGATGCACGCTCAGGCCGAAGTTGCACGCTTGAGCGAACGCGAACAATTGTTCAGCTCTTTGCTGGTGAGTGTGAACGCTGTTCTGTGGGCGTTTGACTGGGAAACCCAGCACATGGTCTACGTCAGCCCCGCCTACGAGCGCATCTTCGGGCGGTCGGCGGGGTTGCTGCTGGCCGACTACGGCGAGTGGCGTGACAGCATCTACCCGGACGATCTCAACTACGCCGAACGCAGCCTGAGCGAAGTCATCGAGAAAGGCGCCATTGAAGATCGCGAATACCGGATCATTCGTGCCGACGGCGAAGTTCGCTGGCTGAGCGACAAATGCTTCCTGAGCCATCGCGCCGACGCCAGTCAGCGCTTGATCGTAGTGGGCATCGCCGAAGACATCACCGAGAAGAAACACCTCGAAGATGAACTGCAACGCCTGGCAACCACCGACGTATTGACCCAGAGCAGCAACCGCCGCCACTTCTTTGAATGCGCCCAGCGCGAGTTCGAACTGGCGCGCCTGAACGGCACACCGCTGGCCTTTCTGTTGCTCGATATCGATGACTTCAAACTGGTGAACGACACCTACGGCCACCAGGAAGGCGATACGGTCTTGCAGCGTATCGCCGAGAGCGGTCGTTCGGCATTGAGGCGGGGTGATCTGTTCGGGCGCATTGGCGGCGAAGAATTCGCGGCGGTGTTCCCTGGCTGCGCACCGGAAATGGCCATGCAGATTGCCGAACGCCTGCAACGCGAGATCCAGCGTCAGAACTTCCAGGCTGCTGGCGTTACGTTCAGCATTACTGCCAGCCAGGGCCTGACCAATCTTGGCCCGGACGACCAGAGCCTGGAAACCCTCTACGGCCGCGCCGACGCTGCGATGTATCAAGCCAAACGCCAGGGCAAGAACCAGATCGTACTGGTCTGAAATGCCTTCTCGAAGGCAGAAAGCACGACTGGTCCATCGCGAACAAGGCGGATCGCCACCCCGGTCGCTCCCACAAGTGCGCACACGGCACCAAGCCCTGTAGGAGTCTGCGGTGCCCTGTAGGAGCGGACTTGTCCGCGAAGAGTTCGTTGCAGTCGATGGATTTTCTGCGTCAGGAATACCGCCTTCGCGAACAAGTTCGCTCTTACAGGAGAACGCGGTGCCCTGTAGGAGCGGACTTGTCCGCGAAGAGTCCGGTACAGTCGATGGATTTTCTGCGTCAGTCAGGTTTTTACTTTTCGGGCGGACCCTGAATAGCGCCAGCCGGATCCTCGATCGCAGCAGGCTCTTCAGCAGGAGCCTCAGGTGCCAGGTCCAGTAAGTCGGGCTCGTCTTCCTCTTCTGCCGCTTGAACAGCAGCATCTGGCTCGGTCGGCACCGGCCTCAGCAAACTCGGATCAGTCACACCGGTCAGCTTCTTGCGCAGTCGCTGTAGATCGCCCACGCTCAGCTTCAGCAGCTTGGCCGACTTGGTCTTGACCAGCTCAGTGACACTTTCCTCCTCGCCTAACCGCGCCATTTGGCCCGCCAGGTTCATCGCCAGAACTTCGCGCGTGTAGATGCCGGTGTTGTACTGATACACCGCAGCGATCAGCTCGCGCAGTTCCAGCGGCAAGCGCCAGCGGGTGCGCAACGCAGAACCGAACGCGGCGGAATACTGCTCCAGGGCGTGTTTGATGACCTGCTCGTTCAGCCCCCCACCGGCCAGCAGCCATTCCTGCAGGCAACCCACTACCGCCAGATCACCCAGCGATTGCAGCAGCCCGGCGCAGAAACAGCGCTCCACATCCAGCTCCAGCATGCCGCCCAGAATACGCGCGTAGTCGGCGGTACGCTGCGACATGGCCCACAGCTCACTGGCCTGCGCCAGCAACGCATCGTCGGTGAGTACAGCCATGCGTTTTTTGGCCAGCCCCAACGCAATGTTCGCGCCCTGCACCGGCCCCAGAACGGCCAAAGCCCCGGCCAGCGACTGAATCGGCTTGCCCAGATGCTGGGCAGCGCTGTTGGCGGCGGCAACCAGCACGGCGGTGATGTGCGGATCGTTGCGTAGCTCCTGTTCCAGCAACACCGGATCAGTTCCGCCCGGCGTCTGACTGAGCTTGATCGCCGTCGCGACATCGACGTACAGCGGCGCACCGTCTGCGATATCACGACGCTTGTCGAGAAACGCGGTCAGGGTCAGCCCAGGTGTCAGCGCTGGCACATCGCCCGGAGCCGGAGCGCGATGCTCCAGCAGCAGCCCTTCCAGGCGCTGGCGCAAACCCTCGGTGTTCAGCGGCTTGGTCAGGTAGGCCGTCGGCGCCAGCGGCACGACCTCGCGCACGCTGGCGCTGTCGTTGCGGTTGCTGAGCAGGATGAAAGGGATGACGGGCTGACGACGCAGGTTGCGCACACCGCGCAGCAGGCTCAGCCCGTCAATACCCGGCAACTCGCGCGAGGCGATGACCAGATCAGGAAGATGCTTCTTCATCCACTCGACAGCCTGTTTGCCATCGGTGCACATCTCCAGTTCGACATCCGCACGCACACCCAACACCAGATCACTCAGCGTCTCGCGGACCCACGGGTCAGACTCAGCAATTAATACGCGAGGAACCGCGGGCAAAACTACAGCAGTCATCATGACTCTCCGATGTCGATGCGCTCACCTTAGCCAATGCAATCGCCCGTACATAGCCAAAACAGCGAAATACCTTGCTCCAGACGAAAAAAAACCCGTCGAAACGGGCTTTTTTTGTCTGTTTGGTCACAAATTAATCAATTCGTGACTTCACATTTTTCAGGCGATTTCAGCAAAACATTCGTCGAGAATCGCCAGGCCACGGTTCAGCAATTCATCTTCGGCGGTCAGCGGTACAAGCACCCGCAACACGTTGCCATAAGTGCCGCACGACAGCAGGATCAGACCCTTGTCCCGCGCCTTGGCGACAACCTGAGCGACTGCTGCCGCGTTAGGCTTGTGCGAGTCGCCGTCTTCAAACAGCTCAACCGCAATCATCGCGCCCAGCGCACGCACTTCACCGATGACCGGGTACTTGGCCTGCATCGCCTTGAGCGACGTTACCAGATGTTCGCCCAGTGCCTGGCAGCGCTCCAGCAGGTGCTCTTCTTCAAAAATATCCAGCACCGCCAGTGCCGCCGCACAGGCTACCGGGCTGCCCGCGTACGTGCCGCCCAGGCCGCCCGGTGCGATGGCATCCATGTACTCGGCCTTGCCGCACACACCCGCCAGCGGGAAGCCGCCAGCGATGGACTTGGCAAAAGTGGTCAGATCGGCAGCAACGCCCATCTGCTCCATGGCGAAGAAGGTGCCGGTACGGCCAGCGCCGGTCTGCACTTCGTCAGCGATCAACAGGATGCCGTGCTTGTCGCACAGCTCGCGCAGACGCTTCATGAACGCCTTCGGCGCCACGTAGAAACCACCCTCGCCCTGCACCGGCTCGATGATGATTGCAGCGATGTCTCTAGGCTCGGCATCGTTCTTGAAAATGCGCTCGATGCTGGCGATGGAATCATCAACGCTCACGCCGTGCAGCTCGCACGGGTACAGCGCACGGAAGATACCGCCCGGCATCAGGCCCATGCCGGCCGAGTAAGGCACCACCTTGCCGGTCAGACCGAGGGTCATCATGGTCCGACCGTGGTAAGCGCCAGTGAAAGCGATCACACCGGCACGGCCAGTGGCAGCACGCGCGATTTTGACGGCGTTTTCCACCGCTTCGGAACCGGTGGTCACCAGCAGGGTTTTCTTCTCGAAATCACCCGGGACCTTGGCGTTGACCTTCTCGCACAGCTCGACGTACGGCTCGTAAGCCAGTACCTGGAAGCAGGTGTGGGTCAGCTTGGTCAGCTGCTCTTGCACCGCTGCAACGATTTTCGGGTGCAGGTGGCCGGTGTTCAGCACAGCGATGCCGCCGGCGAAGTCGATGAATTCACGACCTTCTACGTCGGTCACTGTGGCGTTCTTCGCCGAAGCAGCGAAGATCGGGTGGATCTGCCCGACGCCGCGCGGGACGGCAGCATGGCGGCGTTGCATCAGGGAGTCGTTAGTCTTGCTCATGTATTCCTCATTCGCCGCTCATCGGTCGGCGTGGTTCAAGGATCAAGCGGGCTGGATCAACTGCGGCAGCATACGATGATCGACTGCTGCAGCCTTCAGGCCACCAAGAAACTGCTGTGCTGCAAAAAGCCGATGACACGTCGCTCTCGCGCGCCATCGGCTGCAATACCCCTGCGTCAATCAGACCGACAGGCAGAGGTATTTGATTTCCAGATAATCTTCGATGCCGTACTTGGAGCCTTCACGGCCCAGACCGGACGACTTGATACCGCCGAACGGTGCCAGCTCGTTGGAGATCAGGCCGGTATTGATACCCACCATGCCATATTCCAGCGCCTCGGCAACCCGGAACACACGGCTCATGTTCTGCGCATAGAAGTACGACGCCAGACCGAACTCGGTGTCGTTGGCCAGCGCAATCGCTTCAGCCTCGTCCTTGAAGCGGAACAGCGGCGCCAGCGGGCCAAAGGTTTCTTCCCTGGCGACGGCTGCATCTTTCGACACATTGACCAGAATAGTCGGTTCGAAGAAAGAACCTTCCAGGCTGTTGCCGCCGGTCAGCACGGTCGCGCCTTTGCTGACCGCATCGGCGATGTGTTCCTTGACCTTGGCCACCGCCTTGTCGTCGATCAGCGGGCCGGTGGTGATGCCGTCTTCCAGACCGTTACCGATCTTCAGCTTGCCGACCGCCGCCTTGAGCTTCTCGGCGAACGCGTCATACACCGCGTCCTGCACATAGATGCGGTTGGCACAGACGCAGGTCTGGCCGTTGTTGCGGTACTTGGAGATCATCGCGCCTTCGACCGCCTTGTCGAGATCAGCATCGTCGAACACGATGAAAGGCGCGTTACCGCCCAGCTCCAGCGACACTTTCTTGATGTCCTTGGCGCATTCAGCCATCAACTGGCGACCAATCTCGGTCGAGCCCGTGAACGACAACTTACGCACGATCGGGTTACCGGTCAGCTCGCTGCCGATATCGCCCGCGCTGCCAGTCACGACACTGAACACCCCGGCCGGGATACCCGCACGCTCGGCCAGCTCAGCCAGCGCCAGTGCCGAAAACGGCGTTTGCGATGCAGGCTTGAGCACCATGGTGCACCCCGCCGCCAGCGCAGGACCGGCCTTGCGGGTGATCATCGCTGCCGGGAAATTCCACGGGGTGATCGCTGCCGTCACACCAATCGGCTGCTTGAGCACGATCAGGCGCTTGTCCGGCTGGTGACCGGGAATCACATCGCCATAGACGCGCTTGGCTTCTTCCGCGAACCACTCGATGAACGACGCGGCGTAGGTGATCTCGCCCTTGGCCTCAGCCAGTGGCTTGCCCTGCTCCAGGGTCATCAGCAGACCCAGGTCGTCCTGATTCTCGATCATCAGCTCAAACCAGCGACGCAGCTTGTTGCCGCGCTCTTTCGCCGTCAGCGCACGCCAGGCCGGCAGCGCCTTGTCAGCCGCCTCAATCGCCCGACGCGTCTCGGCCGCGCCCATTTTCGGCACGGTGCCGAGGATTTCGTTGGTCGCCGGGTTGTTGACCTTGATCGACTGACCACCGTCCGCGTCCAGCCACTGGCCGTTGATGTAGGCTTGCTGGCGGAACAGAGTGGAATCTTTAAGCTGCATGTCGGGCCTCCTAAACAGCGCCGCACAAAGGCGGAGCTAACAATTGAATATCGATGCACCCCGTTTGGAAGCCATCGTCAGGAAAACATTCCATCGGGTTCCAGCGATGCGCAACGCATAAAAGCAGGAAGACCGAACAAGAGCGTTTGAAATCTCAAACGAATCCTAGGCATTGCGGGGGCAAAGGACAATAGCCCGTTCGAAAAAAAGAACGGCCAGATGGTTCTGTGTGGTTTTCTGATCAGTGTCAGCCCCGGATGAGACTGCACCACTGTCAATAATCGGGAAGCGTGAACGACTGGACCGCCGGAGTGAGCGCCTTGGCCGTACGCCTGACAATAAAAGGGGTTGCAACAATCCGCTGCACAGCGCGAAGAATCTTTACTCCTGCACGACTTTGCGGATGAACCAGACGCGGCACAAGCTTCGGTACGCTCTGCGACTTCTTCACCACCGGGCGCAGAACGTACTCATACGCGGCGAGGGCCTCTGCAATCGTGTCGGTTTTGGTGAGTTCGCCCGCCAGCACATACGCGCCAATCAGCGACAACGAAGCACCGACCCCGCCCAGCGGCGTGACACACCACGCCGCATCACCCAGCAACACCACAGGGCCGTTCGACCAGCGATCCATCTTCACCTGGCGCAGGTCATCGAACCAGAAGTCCTCCGCGACCTCCATCCCGGCCAGCAGACGAGGCACCTCCCAGCCCGCGCCCTCGAAAGACGCCCGAAGAAAAGCCTTTTGCTCTTCAACACTGCCGCCGACCGCAAGGTGCTTCTGACCCTGCACA
Source organism: Pseudomonas syringae (assembly GCF_023278085.1). NCBI lineage: Bacteria > Pseudomonadati > Pseudomonadota > Gammaproteobacteria > Pseudomonadales > Pseudomonadaceae > Pseudomonas > Pseudomonas syringae. Next base: position 5,121,085 of record NZ_CP066265.1, read on the forward strand.
TTGAAAAACGCCCGCGTCGTACCACGGTTGTCCGGACGAACACCTGCACTTCGACCACCCACTGCGTTGTACCAACGCGCAGTCTGACTGTCGCTCGGTGCGCGAGGCACGGTAAAAAAGGCGCTCGCCAGATCCATCCTGCGCGGCCGATTCTCACCGGGGAACACCAGCTCCCGCGTACGCGAACCAACACCTTCGGCAATGATCAGCAAATCGAAACGCTCCTCGCCACCGTCCTCAAACGTGACACTCACACCCGCATCATCGTGCTCGACCGAAACGATCCGATCACCAAAACGATAGAACGCGTCGGCAGAAGAAGCCTCGTAAAGCAGGCGCGCAAGGTCACCGCGCAACACCTCAAGCTCAGCCGTCGGGCCGTCGCCCTCCAGACCGGACAGATCAATGCGCGCCGCCGTACGGTTGTCCTCATCGACCCACGCAATCCCCGTCTCGCCGGTATTGAGGTCCTTCACCGCCTGCTCAAGCCCCATCAGACGCAGCACTTCACGCGCGGCACCCCGCACATCCACATTCTGCCCGCCATCGCGAAAGGCAGGCGCCTGCTCGATGACCGTGACATCGCAGTTACGCTGCGTCAGCCACCACGCCGCAGCGCAACCCGCGATGCTGGCCCCGGTGACAAGAACGCGACACGGGCTGCGCTCGATGCTTTTGAACTGATTGATAGGAGGCCCCCGGTGAGAACGATCTGGGTGGATGATGTGGGGTGCATCATGCACCCGAAGCGAGTGGGCTGAAAGCCGGGTGTGGGTTTAGGTAAGGTGCTTTGAACGCTGGGGTCATGTAACGCGATGAGACGGGGGCAGGCGTGGGCCAATGGGGGCGGCTAATCGTATTTGCGTCACGCACCGCCCGCAACTGGACGCCCCGTACCCATGTGAGTATCATGGCGCCCGCGCTGCACCAGTAGCTCAGCTGGATAGAGTACTGCCCTCCGAAGGCAGGGGTCGTGGGTTCGAATCCCGCCTGGTGCACCATATTTTGCAGTTTGGATGTGTCTTGAGTTGTGGACAGTCTACGAAATGCCCGAAGCCCGCCTTGTGCGGGCTTTTTTTGTTTTTGCACAAAATGAACAATCTAGGCCCTAGCACACGACCTCGTGAAAACATGACACCAAATTTGTAGCTCCGCTCCTCCCGACTAGCAGCCTGCTTTCGGCCAAAAGTCGTCGTTTGGATTCCCTATTAAGTTTAGGGCTAACCGATTTGGCAAGACAACTGCCATTCAGGCCTGCTAGCATCTGGCTAATTAAAAGGGATCCAAATTGGTAAGGGATAACATGCTCTGCAGAGTGCACCACATATCTTCGTCAACAGAAGCTTCCCGCTCGGATGGCAGTCAAAAAAACCTCAAAATGGCAACTGCTCAACGTAATTTAGATCTAATTTTTTGGCTGCTAGCTAATATTTTTAGAAAAATAAATATATTCTCATTTCCAGCTTTAAAGAAGCTGAGGCACATTCCATAGGGTTTTATGAACTTCAAAAAATCGCTAATATTCACATGCCTTCTGTTTAGCCAAATCATATTAGCAGACGAGGTTGGCGAAAACATTGTTGCCCCATTAGTTGAAGACGACCTACGACAAGCCAAAGCCGACATAAGAGCTTATGAGCGCAACATAAAAATCCTTGATGATTTGTTGGAAAAAATTCAAAACGCTCAATTACAGAAGACCCCAAAAGGCACCATATCGGAAAGTAATTGGAAAAAAGGGAAGGCGATTGTCGAAAGCTTTAAAGGGAACGAAGTCAATCAGGAGAAATATCGACAAGCTTTAGTGTTTTTAAGCCAATCACTAGAGGGTGCGATGGACGTAAAAGGAAATTTCTGGAGTCGCTCAACGTTAGATTTTTATTTTGAAAGAGATTCTGCGGTGGACTCTGGCTACTTAAAGGCTGCTAGAACTGCTGCTAGTGACGTAATGGCAAAGTATTCAGAAGCGTTTAAATCAAAAAGCGGCCCTGTAGGACTAATATTTGCAGGACGTTCACCAACTGGCAGAATGTTTATAGACGAACGGGAAGACATCGACGAAAATGAACTAAATGCCAACATTTCTGAGTTAAAGCTCTTGATTTCAAAAGATTATGACTCTATCTATTCATCTATTCAAGATGGGTATTTCGAAGCAATTGTTAATGGAAAAATTGCAGCCGAGCTAGCTTTGAAAAATATTCGCACACAGGAAAAAGAGAGCTTGAACGACAAGAGAAAGGCGTTATCTAGCTTTATATTAGAATTCAAAAAGCTAGAGAAACAAGATGAGGCTCGCCGCGAAAGCACAGACATTAGACTAGTATATGCTGTTTATGGAATGATAGGTGTATTGCTATTTCTGTTTCTTGGGTTAAAAGTCTTTTCAGATGATGTCGCGAAATCTTTAATAGTAAATAGATCTCTTGTAGAGGTTGTTGGTATGGCATTTATGCTGATTACAATAATTATTTTGGGTACTGGCGAGAAGTTAAGCAAGGAGATTTTGGGTACATTGCTTGGTACTATCGCAGGATATGTGTTTGCTCGAGGGACGGAAGACGCTAGGGCGAGTAGAAAAACTTCTAACTCAAACGACGATTTATAATATTTCCTATCAGACCCTTCTTATAAATTATCCGCGCTACAAACCCCGCCTAGGGAAACTCTGAAGAAGATCTCCAAATTTGGCAGGATGCCTGATCTCAACCGCCGAGACGCCTGATGAAGCAGATGACCTTCGCCGACGCCGAATACGCTGGCAAACGCAAGCAAACCCGTAATCGAGATGGATCAGGTCGTGCCCTGGAAGGGATTGATCAATCTGATCGAGCCTCATTACCCCAAGGGTGAAGGTGGCCTTCCGGCCTATCCTTTAATGGCTGTTCTGCGCATTCATTTGATGCAGAACTGGTTCGGCTACAGCGACCCGGCGATGGAGGAAGCGTTGTATGAAACAACAATCCTGCGTCAGTTCGCGGGATTGAGTCTGGATCGGATTCTCGATGAAACCACCATTCTCAACTTCCGGCGTCTGTTGGAGAAACATGAGTTGGCAGGCGGGATTTTGCAGGTCATCAACGGCTATCTGGGTGATCGTGGTTTGATGCTGCGCCAAGGTACGGTGGTCGATGCGACGATCATTCATGCGCCGAGTTCTACCAAGAACAAGGACGGTAAACGCGATCCCGAAATGCATCAGACGAAGAAGGGAAACCAGTATTTCTTCGGCATGAAAGCGCATATAGGCGTCGATGCCGAGTCGGGTTTAGTCCATAGCCTGGTGGGTACTGCGGCGAATGTGGCGGACGTGACTCAAGTCGATCAGTTGCTGCATGGCGAGGAAACCTATGTCATTGGCGATGCAGGCTACACCGGCGTGGACAAGCGTGCGGAGCATCAGAATCGCCAGATGATATGGTCAATTGCGGTCCGTCCAAGCTGTTACAAAAAGCATGGCAAGACCAGTTTGATCACACGGGTATACCGCAAGATCGAGTTCGCGAAAGCCCAGGTACGAGCGAAGGTGGAACATCCATTTCGTGTGATCAAGCGCCAGTTTGGTTATACGAAAGTGCGGTTTCGCGGGCTGGCTAAAAATATCGCGCAACAGGCCACTCTGTTTGCCTTGTCGAACCTTTGGATGGCGCGAAAACGGCTGCTGGCTACAGGAGAGGTACACCTGTAATGCGGAAAAACACCTTGGAAAGGTGCTGTTTGAAGAGTAAGCGCTCCACAAACCCCATCTAACCAAAGACGACGGTGCGTCTAGGAATGCAAACGAGGCGTACAGCTCCACGGAAGCAAGGCTTCGTAATCTTCAACCGAGGTCGCCACTGGCAGCCGTTCTAATGCGTGGCGCAGCCACGCATAGGGCTCTTGGCCGTTGGCTTTAGCCGTTTCGACCAAGCTGTAGAGTTGAGCACTGGCCGTGGCACCCTTGGGGGTATCGCTGAATAGCCAGTTCTTGCGTCCGATCACAAACGGTCTGATCGCACGCTCGGCCGCATTGTTGTCGATGGGCAAAAATCCAGCTTCGGTATAGCGCACCAGCTTTTGCCAATTGCTGGCTAGATAGCTTATCGCCTTACCCAGCGCATTTTGCACAGTGACGTGAGGCAGCGTTTTCTCCATCCAGGTGTGCAACTGAGTCAGCACCGGTACGCTGTTTTGCTGGCGAGCTTCATAACGTTGCTCATCGCTGCCTTCTTTCAACGCCCGCTCGATACCGTAAAGCTTGTTGATCAAATTCAGAGCAACATCCGCCCGCCCGGTTTTGCCCTTGGGCTGCACTTTTTGTGCTTCTACGAACTTGCGACGAGCATGTGCCCAGCAACCCAGGCGCTCGACCCCGGCTTGCGCGCCAAGCGCGTTGTAACCGGCGTAATCATCCGTCATCAAGTAGCCACGATAGCCTTCTAGCAGACGCGTCGGTACTTCCTGCGCACGGCTGGTTGAGTAGTCGAACAGAACAACAGGCTGACTGGGCGGGCCTCCAGTTGAGTTCCTGAACCGTCAGGACAATCGCCTCGTCGGTGGCGTCAGGCGATGTTTTGAATCGTTCGGACTCCAGACGCTTAAGCCAAAAGCAAAAGCCGTTGCGCTCCCAGTACAAGATCTTCACGCGGTTGCGTGGCTTGTTGAGGAAGACGAAAAGTACTGGATCAAATACGGCGACCTTGATGTCCAGTTCGACCAGTGCCGCCAGACCGTCGATAGACTTTCGGAAGTCCACAGGCGTGGGGTACAGATATACTTTTTCGACTTTGGCATCGGGTCGCATCATGGCGAGTTGGCTCCTGAGGGAATCGGGATCACAGCTTCCGGGATCAGCTAAGCAATTTGAATGTGGGGTTTATGGAGCGCTTACAACGGATGCGGCAATGACCAAGGCTATTTATCGACGGGAGCACGTTATCTTTTTGCAGGTGCTGAAGCGTATGCGCCTTGAGTCAGGGATGACCAAGCGGAGTGCTCAGCTGCATTAGGAAGACCGCAATCTTTCATGAGTGATGTAGAGAGAGGGGTGAGGCGGATAGATACGGTTCAACTCCATGATTTGTGCTAGTACTGAAGACCGATCTCATTCGTTTTACGGAAAACTATGAACGGGCCTTAAATATAAGGACGTAGGGGGGGCACGCCTCCCCGAGAAGCTAATCCATATATGGGTAGTGATCTAGTTTGTCGACCCTTGAAATCACTAGCTCAGTCGTAGGTTTAACCGCTCCCCCACTACCTCCCATACTTGAGTAAAGACAGGATACCTCCGGATAATTCATCGCCGCTAGTATTGATGCAAGAGCATGTGGCTTTGGTCCAAAAGGCACCATTACAATGCCAGCCTTGCCAAGATATGGAAAGAAAATCTCCCGAAGAACTGAATAACATTGAGCAACGCTATGAAGCGGAGGATATATAGTGTTCGATGAGAAATTATCCAAAAAGAACCTATTACATTGCAACGTTCTTTCTGTATAGTCATCTAAAGCCCCAGGGCGGGCAATGATAGAAAACGCTACATCCGGCTCAATTTTATGATGCAAACAAATTGGACCACCCTCATTAAACCCAAGACTGAATATACCAACTGTTTCTTTACTAAATGTTGAAACAGCTGCGCAACCTGGCAAGACTATAGGATCACTTAGTTGCCTAGCTTGCCCAACTCCCGAGTGCTCACCTATCGAATAAGCGAAATCACACTGCACCGGAATTGAAAACTCAAAATTCTTAATAAAGTTCAAAATCTCCGAATACCATAATCGGGGCATGGAGGAATAATCAACGAGAATCTTAAAATTTTTATGTTTCGAAAAGTCTACTAGGGACACAGCCTTAACAAGGTAAGAAAAAATCTTGTTGGCGTCAGAATAATCGAGAAGCGTAGGCGAAACTTTATATCTAGAAGTACGCGCATAGTAATTACTATTTAATGCATAGTCTTCATTTCCTTCGCTACCTGCGAACCCGAATACCACAACATCATCATAGCTAGACTCGAATACACCGGGAAAAAATATTGAGCGCTCTTCATAACCGCATGCGAAAAGCACTAGGTTATAGTGAGAATTTTCTACATCATCAAGCGAAATATCCGTCACATCTAGGTATACCATTACAACAACTCCATTTGCTGAGAGCCAATGTGACGTTCAACACCTCGATCCACGCCGAAGGATAATATGCTACTAAGCGCTACGTCGTCGCCTCTTCTTGGAAGAAGACTAAAATGTGGTGCGAGAACATATGATAATCTGAAAACGCCGCTTTTCACGGGAAGCGTGTCGTAGCTCGATCGCTCAACAATAGGGCGTACAAGACCCAGCCCAATCGCATCAGCTATTACGCTCCAGATACTCTCATCATCCACGTTAAATCTGAACGAAAGAACCATATCAGTAGACAGCTTTTGATTGTGTAGACAATATTGAAAGTACTTGCCTATTAGCGATAACACATCATGGACCTTTTGGCCCTGATTCGGTTCGTAAACCATTCTTTTGTATTCATCATAGGAGTATGCTCGCAATGTCCTATCTTGAACTGCAGGCGAAATAGGTTTGAATCCGCCAGTTTCGCCGCTTGCATTATAAAAGGCATTAAGCAAACTGATAAATCTTCTTGGGTTACCATCGGCGCAACGAATCACCATTTCGTAACCTGAAAAAGCGACTAAGTGTGCATTGCCTCTATGAGAAGACTTAAGCTCCCTTATTAATAGCGCCCCTTTTAATTTGCGGCCTATTTCATCATCAAATCGCTGAGTCCCTGCTAGTTCTCGAGCCCTTAGCCGAGTTCTTTCATTACAATGCTTGCCCACCAACAAGAGCATTTTTTCCTGATCTATCTTCTCATCACTGGACAGTAGATATGACGTACCCAGCAGCGATTTTAAATTCACACCACTGTCAGCCCAGGCACTATTCTTTAATCGCTTACTGAATATATCTTCACAAAATTTCTCAAGTATTTCAAACTCGTTACCTTTAGACACCCTTGCGGCCACATCTAAATTATCTAAATATATATAAGAAAAATCATCTTTCCTATTTAAAGGAACACTTGTATTGGTCTCAAGCGTGTAATGCTTGTAAGGCATTGTAGTTATTTTAAAAACGAGACCATCCGCAAATGTACGCAGATGTGAGTTAAGTATCACATGGTGAAACTCACTCAAATATTCCGCTTCATCTAAACATACCGCCCAGGCGACATCTGGAGGAAATTGAATGTACTGCTTAGTAATTGCAATGGCACGCTTTAAAGGCTCAAAAAGTCCTAACTCAAAGGCGACACCAATTGCAGCTGGATTTATCTCCGAATTAACCCTCGCCTTCTGTTCAGCAATTAATTTATCGTACTCCAACTCCGAAAGCGTTTCCCTAAGTTCACGCAAACTTACTATATCATCACGATCGAACCAGGCCATAGATATCTTACGGGCTATGCTTCTTTCAGTTATAATTTTTTGCGCCACATCCCCAGCATAGCAATCAATACAACTGCGCAAAGTATTTAAGTAGGACGCGCAACATGATGCATTCAACCGCCACTTGAAGTGCAACTCTTGTTCCGAGTCAGTAAGCCAAACGGAGCTTTTTAACTCACCAACCCATGACAACCTCATAGGTACATAAATACCAATAAAAGCTCTCGACTTGATAACCTGCTTGGCTTTAGGATGATTAAGCTTAGCGAGATACTCATGCGAAAGCATTTTAACGATCGCGGTTTTTCCCGACCCGCGAGCACCAAGTAAAATATGATTCTTCTGAGAAATCAAACGACCAAATATTTTTGTCCACACAAACTGCTTTGGTAAGTCCTCAATAGTACTGTTACGAGCATTATCATTTTCAAACGGGTTGATCAACTTCGTCGAATCGAAGATTGCCATCATTCACCCCTTGAGGATCACAAGTTTATCCAAGCCAAAAGCATCTATTTCATGAAGTATCAAACCCATAGAACCGGCGACTTCTTTTAACGATGCACGAAGAGTTTCACTAGTAAAATACCTAAACTCCGGATTGTTTGATACAAAGTCCGCCCACTTAATAAACTGAGCGCTTATAAATATTTTTTCAAACTCAGCAGTGATTTTTATTACTAGCTGAGCGCGAGGTAGAAATGCGCCGAAGTTTTGATGATGCTCAGCCCCAGGCCTGCGCAGGCTAGGCATCCATCCCCGCCCTACGAAATGAGTCCAAGTTTTGACCGCGCCTCGTGCATAAGTACTTATTGGACAACGATCGTGAAATTCGACGAGATGAAATCGGTTCCCCACAGACTCAAAATATTTGTTATCCAAGTAAGCGCTAAAACTGCCTGCACATAATATATTTAAAGGATGACCGATATCTCTAATTTCCATATTAAAACGAGGTATGTGTTTGTGCCCGTGAACAACAAAGTCAAATTCATGCTTAGACAGCAGATCAAGAAGCCCGACAGCATTTGACATTACACTAAAATCTGGCTGATTAAAGGTGTCATCCAGATACTGAACAGGGTGATGATGGAACATAAAAAGCTTCAGCTTCTTTGTCCTTCCAATGCTAGAAAGATAGGCGTCTATTTTTAGCAATTGATCTGGCCTTACTTCACCACAGTGAGGCTTTTTATCAGGACCATCGAATACAGATGTATTCAAAGCGCAGATTAAAGCATCATCGAAGTCCCAAACTGCCAAATACGGAGACTCATCAAAACTGCCAGTCGCGCTAGATAAATTTCGACTAAAAACAGACCCTGCTGAATTAAAATTAAAGTACTTAGCTTTTATTACCTGGGACTCTGGATGATTAAGGCTGCTCAATGCTTTAATTGTCTCCCAGTCGACATCATGGTTTCCAGGACAAAATAGAATATTTGACTCAGGTACAGTCAGGAATGACGCGATCTGGGAAATCCGCTCTGACGCCAACTCGAACTCAGGCTTACATGCCGAGTTAGTAATATCCCCCGGAACTATTAGATAATTGGCACGCAACCCTTCAGACTCGACAAAATTACGAAACTCAGAAATATAGTTATCAACGATACCGCCGCCAGCCCCAGGTAAAGAAAAATCCTTTGCCTTCGCGCCGCTGCCAATGTGGAGATCGCTGATTACAGCGACACCGATGTTCATCGAATACTCCACACTACGCTCCTTAGCAAGCTGAAAAATTGCTTACAATTAATTCGTCCACGACTTTCCTGTGGGCGTTAAAACCAGCAACGTGACGCCTAACACTAACAACCTCAACAACCCATTCACTTCGAAGATTTTGTCTAATAATTTCACAATCACTGTACGAAAATATGAAAAAAGCGCCGACGGAGTTAATATACTCCAGGAATACAATCAATCGTTCTATATCGCTGAAGTGAAATGATCCTAATCCGTACTCACCTCGCTCACGACTTTCGGGTTTAGAGTACGGCGGGTCCAAATAAACCAAATCTCCAGATTTAATATTTTTAGCGGCCTCAGCAAAATCACCGCTTATAACTTGGGCATTCTGAAGCGCTTCTGAAATAGCTAACAGCCCTTCCAGCGTAGGCATTTTTCCCGTTTTCGAGCCCATCGGCACATTGAAAAAACCGGACTTGTTAGTACGATACACACCATTAAAACAGAGCTTATTCAAGTATATAAATCTTGCTGCCCTTTCGGCGGTAGTCATCGAACCTACATCTAGACCTCTAATCTCATAGTACTTATCCTTCGATACTTCGTATGAAACTAGGTAGTCAAATACTCCACTAGGGCACTTCTGAAGTTCCTGATAAGCGAGAATAAGCTCTTCATTCATGTCAGAGAGAACAGCGTGACCAGGTAAGATATCAAAATAAAGACATGCGGAACCGCAGAATGGCTCATGGTACGTGCCGTATGAACGCGGAAATCTTGACTTGATATTGGGTAGCAGCTTTCTTTTGCTCCCTGCCCATCTGAATAAGGGATCCACCCAGTACCTGCTTACTTATCTAAAATTAGGAAATTCCGGCACCGGTCGTGCGTGTCATTGTCCATCGTACTCCATAACCATTCGCCTGTGTATCAGCAAACGCCCCTTCCGTATCTGAAGTGCCTGTTCCGTCAACGGCAAAATGGATCGATACGAAAATTCGACGCCAGCTGTATAAATCTGAAGCAATTGCAGTCACATTGGAATGGTATGGGTTACAGCCGAATCCCGGCTATTGAATCTCGATATTGCCAGATTGAACACCTGTCAGCTTATCGATGGCTATCTTAAAGCGCCCCACTTGTGGGTAACCTGCCACAATTTTGCCACACTCGCCCCCGCTAACCCCAGCTAGCACAACCCATTGATTCTCCAGCTAATCCCCGCTAACTTATTGATTCTAAACGTCGGCTTTTAGCACTCCGAAGGCAGGGGTAACAGGTTCGAATCCCGCCTGGTGCACCATATTGAAATCTAGACATGTCTTGGACAGTCTACGAAGAACTCCGAAAGCCCGCCTTGTGTGGGCTTTGTTGTTTCTAGCTTTTGGTGCTGGATGAAATCGGCCTCCGCGATCCGCGCATCATCGGCGAGACGGTGTACATGCTCGGCACCGGCAAGGCACGGGCTAATGATCGAGGCCAGGGAGGTCGGCAGGTAAAAGAGTGGCGCTTGCTGTTCCTCTCCACCGGCGAGAATACGTTGGACCAGCAAATGGCCCAAGCGAACAAGGAACTGAAAGCGGGCATCGAGGTACGCATGCTCGCCACCCAACCGACTCCAGCGAAGGCCTCAGTATGTTCAACGCCCTGAATGGTTTCGAATATGCGGCAGCACTGGCACACCGCTTACCGCCTTTCTCACAGCGCTGTGCGAACCCGACAAACGTAAGGCTTGGTCCGCCATCCTGCGCCGCACGCTAAGGCTTTATCGCCAAATCGTCATCTACGTCGGCCAGCGGGCAAGCTCACCGTGCCGCCGCTCGCTTTGGCCTCGCCACCGCAGCGGGTGAGCACAGTGCATAGGATCACAGTGCGAAGCCGAGTATGAGTTTGGACCTGGCAGTCATAAGCCAGTGCATTCCGTCTTGACTCCGAGTCGGATGCTAATCAACGATCATGGCTAGAAGAAAAGTAACCATTCGGAAAAAGATGTATTTATTTTCATACACAATTCGAAACACCTCACCCCCCTAAATTCGAACCTCTCAGACAATACAACCGGACACATTGTCGCACCCTAAAAAATGGCTTGCGGTTGTGATGAATCGTTTCATCTGGCATAAAAGGCTGGCTTCGGGCTCGAAAATCTAGAAAAACATAGATTAATGGGTCGACGATAGCTGCTCCAACGTCTGACCCCGCGCGTCAAATAATCAAGCCAGTTTTGCTCGCTGCCCGAAGCGGATGCCTGTGCTATCCAATCTGTCTTTCAACCTCATCGAGGCCATTCATACGGCGCGCCCAAACGTCGTGCAACAAAAAGGACCGGAAAATTGAGCGATCAATCCACTCCGAACACTCCACTCGTTAGATTCTGCGACAAAGTTGGTATTCCCTATCCCATGTTCTGGGGTTTTGTCGGCCTGTTGATCTTCATGATCGGCGATGGCGTAGAACTTGGATACCTCTCACCCTTCCTCAGTGAACGCGGCATGCCCGGCGACGAGATCGCCATGATCTTCACCGTCTATGGCGTCACGGTCGGTATTTCATCGTGGCTCGCCGGCGCGCTCTCCAATATCTGGGGCCCGAAACGGGTGATGTTCCTGGGATTGATGATCTGGAGCGTGTTCGAAGTGCTCTTCCTGGTCTACGGCCTGCAGGAATTGAGCTATTCCATGATTCTGCTGACCTATGGTTTGCGCGGTTTCGGTTATCCGCTCTTCGCCTACGGTTTCCTGGTCTGGATCGCGGCTTCCACGCCGTCCCGCAAGATGGGCATGGCCGTGGGCTGGTTCTGGGTGGCTTACGCCGCGGGCCTGCCAATGCTGGGCTCTCTGGTGGCGAGCATCGCTATTCCGCTGATCGGCGCAATGCAGACCTTCTGGCTGTCCTTCGCGCTGGTGGTCATCGGTGGTGTGATTGGTCTGGTCGGGATGCGCGAAGCTCATGGCATGCGGCGACTGGCCCCGGAAGGCGAGCGTCCGCTGGTGTCGATGGCCAAGAACATCACCATCATGTGGACCCGTCCTAAAGTGTCGTTGGCCGGTATCGTGCGCGTCATCAACACCTCGTCGATGTTTGGCTTTCTGGTGGTCATGCCAGGGTTCTTCATGGACACCGTCGGCTTCACCCTGGAAGAATGGCTGCGCCTGCTGACCATCGTTTTTGTGTTCAACATCATCGGAAACCTGGGGTCCAGTGTCATCAGCACCAAGATCGGTTATCGCAACACGATCCTGTGGTTTGGCGCAGTGGGCAGCACGATCAGCACGCCGCTGTTCTTCTTCATGCCACAGGCGTTTCCGAACGACTTCCTGATCGCCTCGATCTTCGGCGCCTTCTACGGCCTGACCCTGGCGTGCTTCGTGCCGCTGTCGGCGCTTGCCCCGGCTTTGGCACCGAACAACAAAGCGGCTGCCTTGTCGGTGTTGAGCCTGGGTGCAGGCGCGTCGACGTGGGTTGGCCCGGCTGTTGTTGCGATCTTCAATGAAAGTTACGGCATTGAAGGCGTGGTCTGGGCGTTCTGCGGGTTGTACGCACTGAGTGCTGTGCTGACCGCATTCCTGAAAGATCCGGAGCCGGTGCACGACCCGATTCTGATCAAGATCAAGCGTCGCATCAAAGTGTTCGCGCCGCGTCTAGATTATCGTTGGGCTCACGCTGAGGATCCGAAGCAAGGGCAAAGCTGATTTAGCGCCCAAAGCTTAGTAGGAAAGAGCCGCCGCAGACTGCACACGCACTCCGCGGCGGCTTGGTTTTATTTGCGTGATTCACGCTTGGGCACACTATTGAAATCTAGATGTGTCGTGAGCAGTGGACAGTCTACGAAGAACTTCGGAAGCCCGCCTTGTGCGGGCTTTGTTGTTTCTGGCTCGTGGCGTTCCCATATCGCATCGGAATCTATCGCAGCCCGCTCGGAGTGGCGCTTGGTGCTGGATGAGGCAGGGATGTGCAAGCCGCGCATCATCGGCGAGACGGTGTATATGCTTGGCAACATAACCGGAAAGGCACGGGCTAATGATCGTGGCCACACTGCGTGTTATCTCTCATGGTTCAGGCCACGAAGGATCAATAGCTGTCGCTGTATCTCTCGCAGCTGACTTCAGTGTCGAACCAGTAATTGTTCGTTTCACCAGCCGGTATCGCGATCCAAGCGGCACCGGCTTGCGCCGATTCATGATAAAAAGCACAGCCGACGCCTGATTCGGAAACAGGTATAGAACGATCTTAAGATCGATTGCATGGAGCAGCCATAGTGACCTATCCGAAGCACCGCCCCTCCCCAAAGGCTCTCATCCCACGCAAGTTTCTCCTCGACCGGATACCCAAGAGCCGCCAGCCCTTCTATGCCGTGGTGCTCGCTGTATTCGGTTTTGTGGGAGCTTGCGGCATGAGCAGAGGACTCTACCTGGCGTTGGTGAGCGGACAAATCGAGACATTTACCGGGCCCAAGGGACACCGCATCAAGGAGATCGTCCTTTACGAAGTCGAGCCTACGCGCTTTGGCTGGAACGTAGCTGGGACGGTATTCATGATTCTTGTTTTTGCCGGAACAGCGGTAGCGATGATGCGCTGGCTGGCTAGAAGGGATGGGTAGTCTGCTATCGGCCAGAAGCGGACGGTAGGTTAGGTGCCCACCCCTGAATTGCAGAGCTGTTTTTAGCCTATTTTTTCAGGTTGTGGCACTCTGGCTACACGCAGGTTCGTCCCTGGGTCTGAGTCGGCATTTCAGCCTAACCGTTCAGCTCATCCGGAACGTTTAGCCTGTCTAACGAGACAGGAGACTCGGTTGCCGGTGAGCCAATACGCAAAAACCCAGGCTAACCGCCTGATTAAAACTGATGTGACGACTATGGCTGCAAATCTACTTTAGGCTTAGGTATTTCAGAATTCCTTCCACCGGCTAAACCCTTGGCCATCAATGCTGCACATGCAACTGTGGCAGCATGAAAAGTCGAGCTAAAACCAAAAAGGATTTTTTCATGCATGACGCTTCGCAGTTGCGAATCGAGGCCGCTCACAAAAAAATAGCGGAAGTCTTTTCCAAAGAGTATGCCTTTACTGTTCCCGCTTATCAGCGTCCGTATGCTTGGGAAACGACTCAAGCTGAGGAGTTGCTTGCGGACTTAAAGGACGCCATGACGCGAGACTCTGCGGCCGGGGGCTTTTACTTTTTGGGTAGCATCGTATTGGTGAAAACCCACGGCACCCCTGCATCACGTGTAGTCGATGGTCAGCAGCGCCTGACCACCCTCACTCTCCTGTTCAGCGTCATTCGCGACCTGACGGAAGGGGCAGAGAAGAAAGCGCAGCGCGAAAGTTACATCAAGCAGGTAGCTAATGAGGATGAGGGCATCCCAGAGGCACTACGCCTGCAACTGCGGCAGAAAGATCAGGGCTTTTTTGAGAAGCATATTCAGACACGCGGAGCGACTAACCACCTGCCGTCGTTGGACGGACTCACAGACTCAAAAGCACGTATCGTTGAAAACGCAAAGCTAATTCGCGATAGATTAGAGGCCATGAATGAAAAGGAGCGCGATGAGCTTTTGCGCTTTCTGCTGCAAAATTGTTATCTCGTGCTAGTCGAAGTCCCCTCCGATACTGCTGCGAGACGAATCTTTACCGTTCTCAACGCTCGCGGCCTCGACCTTTCGGCCACTGATATTCTTAAAGCGGATCTCTTGGAGCGAGCAGGCACCGACAAGGAGTCATCACTATCCCACCGCTGGGAGGAAGTTGAAACAGCACTGGGCCGCGACAGATTCAGTGCTTTATTCACGCACATCCGCATGATCTACGAACGTGACAAACCTCGTTCCGCGCTTGAAAGCGGTTTTTCCGTGCATGTGCCAGCGTTTCGCGAAAATCCCGTTGGGTTCATTGACGCGGTGTTGGAGCCCTATGCTGACGCTCTGATGTTGGCAATGGATGATCAGAAGCTGCGCACGCGCTTCGGTGCGAAGAGCGCTGACTTAGTACGCTCCTTGGAGCGATTGGACAACCGAGATTGGTTGCCGCCCTTGCTGCTTTGTCTGCGCCAGAGCAATGGTGGAGATGATATCGACGTTCCAGAGTTTGTCTTCCGGTTGGAAAGACTTGCCTATTTTCTCTTCTTGACCCGAGCCGATGTCAACGCACGGATGTCACGCTATGTCGATGTATTGGATGATCTCGACGTGCCGACGGCCCCCAAAATTCGATCGACCAATCGGGACCGCTCCAAAGGATTGGAAATTGAACATACTGAAGCCACGATGCTCTTCAATGCGCTAGATGGTAATGTTTACCTTGTTCCCAAGATAGTCAAACCACTCTTACTTCGTTTGGAACAAGCCTCCACGGATGGCTCGGCCAATTACAACTATCCGGTTATTTCGGTTGAGCATATCTGCCCGCAAACAATCTCGTCTGGATCGCAGTGGGAGCAATGGTTCTCTAATACGGATGATCATGCGGCCTGGGTGCATAGCTTGGCAAACTTGGTCCTGCTCAATACGCGTAAAAATTCCGCAGCGCAGAACTACGACTTTGATCTAAAAAAGACCAAGTACTTTGCATCTGGTGACTCATGCGCATTCACTCTCACCAACGAAGTGCGCGGGTATTCTCAATGGACGCTCGAAGAGCTGGAGGTACGGAGGATCGAATTGCTTGAGCGATTGGCGAAGACCTGGCGCCTAGAACCGAATCTTGAGAGGTGGTGGGATGAGGATTGATGCTTAGCATTTAAATGAGGTGGGTCGAGGCCTCGTGAGTTAGGGGCCCTTCGACGCAGTCTTCACTGGAGAGGTAGACTTTGCCTCGCTAATGGTCCTAAAGCTCTGGGAGGAACATCCCAATTTTGGTGCTCAGCATCTGCGACTTCTGGTGATGCCAGCACCAGTATGGTTTCTCGCTTAAGCGAGTTTCTCTAAGTCGGGTTGCCACAATTTATCCGGGTGATCGAATAGGCTGATTGCTCTCAGCCAGCGCGTAGTTGGATGTCACACATTGATGCCATATGCACTCAAACACAGCTCCTGTGCTGCCGCACGGGAGCTGCCTAGAATAGAATTAATGAAAGTTTCCGCTTATTTTTCCTGTTCTATGAACTTGGTGATGAGAGCATCCATGTTCGACAGCCTGTCATTTAGACTATGGTCTATTGACTCAATTACATAATTAAGTTCGTCACTCAAAATATTCATGCGCGATACAAGAGCTAAATCCAAATTTTCTATTTCAAGCAGTGCCAACCCTAGTGGGATGCCTAACCTTGGATTTAATTCTTCGAGAATCACATTTCCTAAGCCTTGGAATCTAGCCTGAGTTTCATAGATTTTCTGTGCTAGAAATTCTCTTGCTTGCTCAGCGCCAAACAGCGAGGTGTAGGCAGAAAAAAAAGAACTGAAAATTTCATCATCAACAGCTTCGACGGGGTCCACTTGGTCTAGTGTGATTTTTTGCCCAAAACAGTAGCAGCAAATCAGATAAGTCAAATAAGTGTATAAAAAGGCGCCTAATGCCCCTGTTCTTTTTTTCATATTGCCATGATCTTGTAGATAACGAAACTGACAATAAAATGCTACAGCTTCAGCTAAACTTTGATGACGATGCAGTGCGTTGTCATCTGCGGAAGCTTGCCTTGAATTAGTGAAATCAGCTGCGTGACCCAGCTCGTGGCAGAGTAAATCGACAGAGCTGACCTGGCTGCTATCGATAGAGTAATAGATGTGGTGATTGTCCTGATTGCAGGATACGCACTCACCTTCAGTATAAGCACACTCATAACGCTCCAACCGGACTTCTTGCACGTTGGAGAGGTCGACCTCAGCTATATCACTCACGTAGCTAATGGCATCACCAAAAGACGTATTTGCAATATCACTCAACCCATGCAAATCCATATGAGCAAGTTTCCGTACAGTCTTGCTCGACAAACTTATCGAATTATATATGCGAAAAATTGATTGGACTTCCCTTTGGGACAGCTCAGTCCAATTAGGACAATTTTCCAAAATCAAAGAGTTTATCTTGCCGCGAACGTTATTTGCTTTGGCATCGTCACGCTTGTAATGGTTGCAATATTCAAGTTCTAATTTATAAAGCTCTTCCCTGAACAATGAGTTGCGATGGGTCGTGGTTTCTTTCATCTTAAATATCCTTATTTAGCCAGCTTTGCGGGCTTGATCAATTAATTAGGCCGCCACTCATGATACTGCACGCCCAAGAGCATGTGAATCATATCGACTTTACTGTAGTCGGTCACTACAGCGTGCTTCAAGCAAGCGAGCACAAATTTGCAACGTTCGCTTCAGCTTCCGGCCAAGAGCCGCCCCTCAGAGCTGTCCGTTTTGGGTCGATAGGAACGCGACCGGCTTGCACTCATCCAAACTGTTGTTGTGTTGCGTATAACATTTCTTATTACGCTGGCTACTCGTGTCTAGGCGAGGGCTTTCAGCGTTCCGATTACTGTGCCCACCGAAGCCACTACCTGGGGGCCTAAACATGCGCTTTCTCGATTGAATCTGACCTACTCTATGAACTATGAAACTCGCTTACGATTCTGATTACGCCGTCAACAATCGTTTTCGCCATTCCTCTGGTAACTTCTAGCTCCTCCTTCGAATGAACAATGCCGTTCCTAAGCTGAATCCAGTCTT
Organism: Pseudomonas syringae; assembly: GCF_023278085.1. Taxonomy (NCBI): domain Bacteria; kingdom Pseudomonadati; phylum Pseudomonadota; class Gammaproteobacteria; order Pseudomonadales; family Pseudomonadaceae; genus Pseudomonas; species Pseudomonas syringae. The sequence continues at coordinate 5,138,854 of NZ_CP066265.1, forward strand.
GAAGATTTGGTAGCGCTTCTACACTGATCAGGCCGCGATTAACCGCATTTTTTATCATCCCAATCAGAGACAGGTGGGGCTTCAAAGCAGTTTCCTCATCTCCGACCCGCATAACTTTTCGCAGCTCGCCTTCAAGGTACGTGATGGCGGAAACTATAGCTGCGCGGTATGCCTTAACTCTAAAAAGCCGGCGCGCCTCGTCTAACTGGGAATCACCGTCGGAGGGAAGCGCCCGTTCGAGGGTTACGACTAGGTTGCGAGCAAAATCCTCTGATTGAGAGGTTAAAAGATCGGGGCGGTAGATCGCCATCACCCCTTCTAATGAGGTGGGTAATTGCTGTCCTTCTCTCATGACCACTATCAGCGTGAGCGGCCTTCCCTCACGCCTCCTAGACGCAGCACGGTTAAGCGCCATTTTTAGTTCAACTATTGTCCAGTTAGACGATAGATCAATTACCATGGCAATTGATCTATCAATCAGCGCATCAAGCTTGGCGATGACCATATCACCTGGGGAAATCACCCCATCCGCCGTTATCGGGACGAGGTTGATATCTTCAAGAGCAGGGAAGACTTGATCTTTATAGAACGGTAAAACATCTAACGGTAACGAAAAGAAGCAAAGCCGTGAGGACGCTGACCTCGGCAGCGACAGCTCCTGCATTGCCCTCTCCTCAGTCGCTTTCATAACTGTGAAGGCTTTGTCTCTCAAAAGCTCCCGAAGCTCATCGAATGCGGCGGCAAGGATCTCCCCGTATTTGTCTCGGGTACCTGGCAGGTTTATCACCTTTACCCCACGACGCTCGAATCGGGAGACATCGGATTGATTCGCGCCAACAACGATGGTGTAGGCAAATCGTCTGGTACGTCCTAAACGCTGTGTTACCACGTGCCAGATTTGTCGAAAATCTGGATCGTCAAGGCTATATCCAACCAGTACCGCTGTCTTGGTGATCAAAAGGTTCGCAAGATAGGTTGCAAAGAGCGGGTAGTTCGCAAGGAAACCGTCGTAATCGGCCTCTGTTACCACCATCCTTCTAGGGTGGTGAAGATCGCCATGCAGTTTCAGCAAGTTCACCCCCGCCTTAGAGGAATTCAGCGATAGCTGTTCCTCCTCAAGGATGGGGTAGACGGTATTGGGCCCTAGGCGGTATTCCTGCTCCAGCAGAAAATCGAAGTTCGTTGTGCAAACGATATCGAATGGAATGGAGCAAAAGCTCTTGTGTGCTTTCCCTGGTTGCGCCTCGTGGATTAGCAGCACTTGTGTGAGCTTGTCCATTAACCTCGCACGGCCAAGTTCATGCTCGTAAGCTGAGATTGCGTCTAGGGCCCCACTGGAGCTGAAATCAATCAAGTCATCCTCCAGAAGCTTGCCTAGCTCACCCCAAAGCGGCGGTCTTTGACCCGACGTGACATGTGCATTGAGGGACATTCCGGCGCCGATAATTGGCAGCCACCTGCCGTTCACCAGGTCGTCTAGGACCGGCTTGGGGAAATACTTGAGGTAAGTTGTGGCCACTGCGAAATCCTCCTTGAGCAGCGTCGAACGATATCAGTAATGGCATTTAGATGCCAAATTAGCCTCGTTGAAAGCTATCCAGTTGAGGATCGAAGCAGCCCACTCTCTTCAACGCTTGATGGACTTGTCGATCCTTATAGAAGGAAGCTATCGGCGAGTAGCAGTCATCCATTTCTAAGAGATTGGTGGATTACTGCCAGCAGAGAGCAGGTATGCTCGCAGAAGTTCTGCTCTTGGTTTGCCACTTGTTGTGAAGGCTCCTCAGCCACCTCCTACTCAGCCGAGCGCTCACTATCGACTTTTCTTCGTGCTGGTGCGAAAGTAGCGCAATAGACCTGAAGGAGTACAGGAATGATGCCGTTAGTCACGCGCAAGGTATTTATAGATACGGAATTCTTTGTCAAAGCAAATCTTGATTTCAATTCTAGTACAATAAAGTCTTTTGAGGAATTGTGCAGCGATAATCAACTGAACCACATCACTACCACAATCGTAGTTAATGAAGTGCGACGAAAGATTGTTGATCACATCAAAGAGGCACTCAAAGGCATTAAGAATTTCCGACGAAAAGCCGCTGTCCTTAAAGAGTATGATGACGAAAGTATAAAAAGCCTTTTTACGGAAATCAATGAAGGCGATCTAGAGGCAAAAGCGCTAAAAGCATTTGAGGATTTTATTGAAGCTTCGAATGCCACTGTCGTTGATATGAGTCGCGTAGATGGAAATGAGATTATTGACATGTTCTTTAATCACGTCAGTCCATTTAGCACTCAAAAGCCTAACGAATTTCGTGATGCGTTCTCTCTCCTTGCTATACGCTCTGCTTTGGAAGGGCAGGAAAAGGTCTACGTTGTTTCGGCGGACCCTGACCACAAAGCGTTTTGCGAGGCTAATGAGAGGTTCGTAAACATTGAAACTCTTAGTGGGCTACTAGACATATATAATAAACACAACGACGATAGATCTCAGTTCGTTGAACAGTTTTTGAATCTCAAGAAACAAGAAATCATAGAACAAATAAAATCTCAGCTAGAAGATGCCGAAAGCTATAACTCTTCTACGTGGGAAGACGCTGAAGTAGATACTTTCGAAGTTGCTGAAATTGAAGATTTTGAACCTCAAATAGTTCATTTGGATGATGAAAGCTGCAAGGTCGTATTCGACGTAACCGTGAAATTCCTAGTAAATGTCAGCGGCCCAGACACTGCGAATGGTCATTACGATAAGGAGGATGACATCCTCTACACGTTTGATTCTATTGAGCGGCAAGAGGAAGAGGAAAAAGAATTTTCTATAGAATTAGATTTGTCTTTTGAAGCCGATGAAGGTGAATTCATTAATGATGAATTTGTTTTGCATGTAAAAGGCTTGGGTGGTGGCATCGAATTTGCTGTTGAAGAGTATCCGTGGGAAGACCCTAGGATGTGATTTGATCACATTGGTGAACCATGCGAAGTCCATGATGCCGTGGCCGGGCGTTCCAACTTGACTGTAAGCAGTCGTTGCTCGGGCAGTATCAGGGCGATAGGTAATTGAATCGCTGACCGATTTCGTAGACACCGCCGAACGTCCGCTCTTGGCCGATTGCTGCCTTTCACAAACGGCTTCAATCGACCAAAATCCACGACATGTCCGCCGCATTAAAAATGGTGAGCAATGCCTTAGGGCCCGGCCTATCGACATTGAGAGGCGGCCGCCTCAAGCAGGGCTGCCGGCAATCACCCCCCGCCACAACAGGAACCAGCCACTCTCAGATTTCAGCAAACGCGCGCTTGCAAAAGCGTCGTGACCCAACTGCAAAAAAACCACCCCAAGCACCAGCCCGGCGAGTAAAGTACCGCCGCCCGAGATTTGAATCCGGGCGTTCCCCCATGGAGTTTTACCTTGAAGTCATTTAGCAAAGTCGTTGCGGCTGCAGTATGTGGTCTGGTTCTGGCGGGTTGCACCGGCACCCCTATGAAAACCCCGCACTATGACAGCAGCCAATACACCGTCGTTGGCCACAGTGAAGCAAGCGCCACCGGCCTGATGCTGTTTGGTCTGATCCCGATTCGTCAGAACGACCGTTTTGTTCGCGCGCAGAACAGCGCCATCCAGGCCAAGGGTGGCGATGCGCTGATCAATACCCAAGTGCAGGAGAAGTGGTTCTGGGCCTGGGTTCTGAACGGCTATACCACCACCGTCTCTGGTGACGTGATCAAACTGAAAACGGCTAAATAAACACCGCTCGATTTCAGAAAGCCCGGTTCGCCGGGCTTTTCTGTTTCTGGCTATTGGCGGATGCGCTGTCGGGCGATGGTGTAAGAACAGACACACATCGTTACCAACCGCCAAAAGGTTTAGCATCCTGCCCACCTCCCGATGTGAAGTTTTCTGCATGACGGCCTTCTACCTCAAGTTACTCATCACTCCCGCGCTCATGCTGGCCATTTCATTGGCGGCGAGGCGCTGGGGCACTGGCGTGGCGGGGCTTCTTTCCGGGCTGCCGATGACCTCGGCGCTGGTCATGCTGTTTCTCAGCCTTGAGCAGGGCACCGCATTTGCGTCGATGGCGGTGCCCGGGGCATTGGCCGGGCTGGCGGCGATTCAGGCGACTTATCTGTTTTATTTCCTGATCACTCGACGCGTTTCAGCGCTGGCTGGATGCGTCCTGGCGTTGGCGATGTATGGCGCAACAGCCTTTTTGATGAACCTGTCGGGATCACTGGCGCTGTCGATCATTTTCACGCTGTTGATGGTTACGTTGATCATCATTGCCACCTTGAAACAGACGCCGCCGGATGTAACGTCATACGTTGCACTGCCGCGCTGGGTCATTCCGATGCGCATGTTGACGGCCACCCTTCTGCTGCTGGCGATTACCGCAAGTGCTACCTGGCTCGGGCCGGTGGTCAGTGGGCTGCTGGCGCCGATCCCGGTGATCGCCTGGCCGCTTGCCGTGTTCGTCCACGTTCAAGGCGGGCGTTATGAGCTGGCGGCAATAATCCGCGGCAATGCCATTGGCGCTGTCGGGGTGGTGAGTTTTTACCTGACCCTCAGGTATTCCATATTGCAATGGGGTGCGCTTCTCTCTATCACGACTGCTGTTTTGCTGGCTATTGTGGTGACGGCTGTGTTGGCGCGGTTGTTGGCGAAGCGTTAGTGCCCAGTTGACCCACATCAGTCAGCTACAAGCGTTGACGATCAAGGCAATTAAACCGGTAATGGCGCACATTGGAGGCTAACCGGCCCTTCGGAAAATAGGCTGAACTTGTATAAGGTGCCCCTATCTCAATAACTACGTGCATCTATTTATAAAGGAAACCCAATGTCTAAACTCGCAGAATACCGTCAGCTGGAAAAACACCTCGCCGAGCAACTCCAGGCACTTGAGGCAATGAAAGGTGATCAGGGCCTGAAGAAAGAAATCGAGTTTGAAACAAAGCTGCGCAAGCTGCTTGAGCACTATGGCTTCAGCCTGAAGCACATTATCAATCTGCTGGAACCACACGGCCCGGCGAGTCGCCAGACCTCTGAAAAGCCTGCGGGCACGCGCAAACCGCGTGAACTCAAGACTTACAAAAATCCTAATACCGGTGAAGTGATCGAAACCAAAGGCGGGAATCACAAGGTCTTGAAGGAGTGGAAAGCAGAACACGGCTCTGACGTTGTTGAGGGTTGGCTGAAGAAGTAAGGCCGCCTGGCCTGAAAAGGGTCCAGACGGGCCCTTTCAGACCGCATAACAACCTGCGGCAGCACCTACGCAGGATCACTCGATAGATCGCGCTGCGAAGCGAACAGCACGGGCAGTGAATCCAGAAAGTTATAGCTTTCAGGCTCTCTGATGTTCAGGCTTCGCCCCCCATCATCTTCGTCCCGGATCAGCGCATTGCCGCTCTCCAGTTGACAGACCAGCCACTCGACAAACGTTTCCAGCGAGAGAGCCACCACGAACCTCTCATCTTCGTCTCGGCCAAAGTTGATCACTTGCCCCGAGGTCCCACGCTGTGCGGGGTCTAAATCTACTCCCAGGTAGTTACCGCCGTAATCATGCGCAAACGGGACCCAGTACTGGTTTGCATAGACTTCCTTGATGCCGCCGGGCATTGCTGATTTGCAGAAGGCGCTCGCTTCCTTCATATCCTCAGGGGAGTATTCATCGACAATCTGCTTCCATGACTCCCAGTGGTTCCTTGCTTGTGCCAGCGACAGGAACATGAGCCCGAAGAAGGGGCCCGTATTGACACCGCCTGCCTGCCCATCATGTGCTCGGTAAAGATCCGCCAGGCTCTGCGGAAAAGCCCGACCTACCTGGCTCTCGAACTCAGCAAGCGAGGCTTGTGAGCAGCCAGGGGCCAAATCGGCGCGAACTTCCGGAAGATTGTTTTCCAGCCATTGTTCCAGTCGTTCTATCACTGTTTTCATTCAAGGCTTCCTTCCGGGCAAAGGCGTTAGATTACAACAAGACTGGAAACATGAGCTTCCGGTCAGAGGCAGACCGTCGGACACCTCCGCATGACTACCGGGAACATCAGCATCCGCCTGATGGACTAAATTGAATCACTTCTGCGGCTGCCCACCTGGAATAAATCAATGCATATTCTCCACATCGCCAGCTCCCCACGCGGGGAGCGCTCAGCGTCCCTGAAACTGGCCTCGCGCTATCTTGAGACCTTGACCTCGCTGCATCCTGAAGCCAGCGTAGATGTCCTGGACGTCTGGACGACCGATCTTTTGCCCTTCGACGGCCCAGCACTGAATGCCAAGTATGCAGACCTCCAAGGCTTGCAAATGAGCGCGGAGCAACAGGCTGTGTGGAAGCAAATCCATGCATTGGGCGAGCGTTTCCACCGAGCCGACGTCATCCTTTTCAGCGTGCCTATGTGGAACTTCGGTATTCCCTATCGCCTTAAGCATTTGATTGACGCAGTGTCCCAGCGCGGCGTGCTGTTCGAGTTCGATGCCCAAGGCATGCGGGGTCTGCTTAAAGGCAAGAAGGTGGTGGTGTTTGCCACTCGCGGGGTAGCACTTGGGGAAGACTTCCCTGTTGAAGCGTACGATCATCAGGTCGCATACCTCAGAACCTGGGCACGGATGGTGGGTATTACTGCCGTTGACGCGGTGCTGTCAGAAGCAACGCTCGCGGACCCTGCGACGGCAGACGCCAATTTTACCGCAGCGCTGGCCGAGGCTTCGAAGCTGGCTGCGGATCTGGTATGAAACGTTAGCGGTTGATGTATGGGGCAGGACGCTCTGCCGCTGCTGAGAGGTGCTGCGCAGAGAAATCCGGCAGCGTACTGGTGGGGCGGAAAACACAGGCTGTTTAGCGGACTGCGACCGCAGGGTCGCCCGCCGCCATGCACTATCCCTTCAAACAACTCCCCAAGTCCGCGAGCAAATCCGGTCCACTTGGCTGCCACCCCAAGCGCTCGCGGGTCTTGTTACTCAAGCTGCTCATATCCTTACCCGCAAAACCCGACAGCCAGCCAAAACTCGCAGCAGCCTCATGCGCGGACACCGAAACCGCAGGCACACCCAGCCCTTCTCCAATAGCCTCGGCAATCAAGCGAAACGCAATACCCGACTCGGCCGTCGCATGGTAGCGAGCCCCTGGCTGGTGTTTCTCCAGTGCAAGGCGATACAGGCGCGCAGTGTCTTCAAGGTGAGCAGCGGACCACTGATTGAGGCCTTCATCGATATAGGCTGAAAAACCTTTTTCCCGCGCCTGCTTGATGACTTCGGTCACCAGACCTTGTCTAACCGGGTTGTGAATCTGCGACAGCCGCATGACGACCACGTTGACCCCGCGTTGCAACAGCGCCTGCCCGGCCAGTTCCGAGGCTACTCGGGGATTGGGGTGGCTGGGGTCGAAGTGATCTTCGTCAGCGGCGTGTCCTGGCGCTGCCGAACCCATTGCGGTGCTGGAGGTGATAATCAGCGGGCGCTCGGAACCGTCCAGCGCTGAGCCCAAGGCTGTAATGACACGCGAGTCCTTCTGGCAGTTGGCGACGAAGTGGGCGAAATCGTGATCGAACGCGGTGTGAATCACTGCGTCGCATTGTTCGGCGCCACTTTGGAGGCTGGGCAGGTCTTCGATGTTGCCGCGATGGGGTTCTACGCCTATCGCCATCAGCGCACGAGCACCGGCCTCCGAGCGTGTCAGCCCCAGTACCTGGTGGCCTGCGTGGATAAGTTCTCGGGCTACTTGAGCGCCAATAAAGCCTGTTGAGCCGGTAAGAAATACGCGCATGGTTAAATCTCTCTTTGCTGAAGCGAGCAGAGTGCGCGTAACGTTTATCCGGTAAAAGACGTGACGTTATCAGGGTATAAGAACCAACAGGATCATCATGGCAAACTCGCTGGGGACGTATTTGAAGGATTGCCGGGCGCGTCTGGACCCTGCAAGCCTGGGGTTTTCCAACACGCGTCGACGCACTCCGGGTTTGCGTCGAGAGGAAGTTGCGCAGCGCGCCAATATCAGCGCCACCTGGTACACATGGCTGGAACAAGGACGCGGTGGCGCACCGTCTGCCCAAGTGCTGGACCGGATCGCGCAAAGTCTGTTGATGACCGAACCCGAGCGGGAACACCTGTTCATGCTCGCCTTCGGTCATCTTCCTGAGGTTGTTTATTCTGCGCCCGAGGGCGTATCGCCGCGCTTGCAACGCATTCTGGATACCCTCGCGTTCAGCCCTGCGTTCATCAAAACGGCTACGTGGGATGTTCTGGCCTGGAACAACGCGGCGGCGGCCGTGTTTACTGACTACAGCCTGCTGCCGGTGGAACAGCGCAACATTCTGCGCCTGATGTTCTGCAACCCTGGCACACGTGCAAAACAGGATGACTGGCAGGCTGTGGCGCGCTTTATCGTCGCCGCATTCAGAGCAGACGCCACACGTGCCGGGGCGTCCTCGGAACTCAGTGAACTTGCCAACGAGCTATGCATTCTGAGCGCCGATTTTGCTGCGCTGTGGCGTGACAACGATGTGCGTCTGCAAGGCGAAGGAACCAAGCGTTTGCGGCACCCGGTTCACGGGCTCATTGAGCTGGAGTATTCAGGCTTTGCCGTAGATGGCCGGCCGGATCTGTCGATGATTGTTTACAACCCGGTTACCCCTGATGACGCGGAGCGGGTTCGGGCGCTGGTGGAGGGGCATTTGGAAGGTGAGGCTGCAGAGCGTTGACGCGCCTTTGATCAAGCGGCGCGGCACGTCCTTTTGCGACGCAGAGCGTCGAGAACTGCATTCCCACGCTGGAGCGTAGGGAACGATAAATCTCAACTATCGTGCGACGCTCTGCGTTCAGTCTTGATCAAGCGGCGCGGCGCATCCTTTTGCGACGCAGAGCGTCGAGAACTGCATTCCCACGCTGGAGCGTAGGGAACGATAAATCTCAACTATCGTGCGACGCTCTGCGGCCCAAAAGATCGAACCCCCGCTTCATCAAGCACTCGAAAGCTCGTGACCTCAAAACTCAACCCTTTCCCTACCATCTGGCAACGCCGTATTTGAAGCCTCAGCGGCATTCCCGATACTGACGCACAGGTGTCGCCCACAAGGCTCCGGACCTTGCCAGAGGGTCAATCCGAATTCAAAAAGAGTAACCCCATGAGACCTCAAACCTCGTTCATTTTCGACCTGGACGGCACGCTGACCGACAGCGTTTACCAGAACGTTGCTGCCTGGAAAGAAGCACTGGATGCAGAAGGTATCCCGCTTGCGATGTGGCGTATTCATCGCAAGATCGGCATGAGCGGCGGGCTGATGTTGAAATCGTTGTCGCGTGAAACCGGCTTGAGCATCACCGATGAGCAAGCCGAGCGGCTTAGCGAAAAACATGCACAGGCTTACGAGCGGCTACAGGGGCAGATCATTGCGCTGCCGGGCGCGGTCGAGTTGCTGGAGACGCTCGACAAGGAAAACCTGAAGTGGTGCATCGCCACCAGCGGCGGTATCGATACGGCCACGATCAACCTGAAAGCGCTGAAACTGGATATCAACAAGATCAACATTGTGACGCGCGATGACGTGAGCTACGGCAAGCCGGACCCTGACCTGTTCCTGGCGGCTGCGCAGAAGATAGGCGCCCCGATTGATGAGTGCCTGGTGATCGGCGATGCGATCTGGGACATGCTGGCGGCAAGGCGCTGCAAGGCAACCGGCGTCGGCCTGCTCTCGGGTGGCTATGACATTGGCGAGCTTGAGCGGACGGGTGCTTTGAGGGTGTATGAAGACCCGCTGGATTTGCTGAATCACCTGGACGAGATTGCTTCTCGCCCTTGAAAGATCGGGTTCATCCTTCCCAACCTGGTGAGCAGCTCAACGTCCCCTGCATGAACACATTTGAGCTGTTACACCACCTCTGCGCCAGGTGTGTACTGTCTCACCCAGGCAAAACACCGCCACCTTCATCCGCCACACTATCCGGGTCGTCCGGATCCACTTCCGGTTCACCCTCGTCATAGGCCTCATCTTTCTCAGTACGCTTTTTCACTTCATCGCCCGTTTTCGAACTGACACCGGGTTTGTTCGAGTTCATGGCCAGGACCGGGTCGGCTTCGCGGTCGTATTGGCCGAGTTCCGGGCTGGAGGGGTCTTCTTTCGGTACGTGATCGGTGAGTATGGGATCGGTCGTCATGTCAGCCACCTTTTTCGTTTGCCAAAGAAGGTGGACGTGGCGTGGGGCTGAGGGTTCGATTCAATTGATGAACGCGACGATGCTCATCCGCCAAACGAGGCGTATTGCAGCGGCAGGCCGGTGGTGAATTTGATCTGTTCCATGGCGAAGCTGGAGCTTACGTCGCTGATACCGGGGATGCTGATCAACTGTTTATAGACGGCGTCGTAACCCGCGATATCAGCCACTACGATGCGCAACATGTAGTCGGTGTCGCCGGCCATGCGATAGCACTCGACCACTTCGGGCAGGTCGCCGACAGCGGCGTGGAACTGTTCCAGCCAGGCGGCGTTGTGCTGATTGGTACGGATGGCGGCGAAGACGCTGACTGATACGTTCAGGCGCTGTGGATTGAGCAGCGCGACGCGACGATCGATGATGCCGGCTTCTTCCAGTTTCTGGATTCGTCGCCAGCAGGCGGTGCTGCCCAGCCCGATGCGTTCGGCGATGTCGGCGACCGAGCGCGTGCAGTCGGTTTGCAGGATGTCGAGGATTGCCCGGTCGAACTTGTCCATTAGCTGTTTCCTGATTTAGTCGCCCTACATTGATCGTTCCTCACGCTCCGCGTGGGAATGCCTGTCGTGACGCTCCGCGTCACACCTCTATGCAGCACCCTATGTCTTGGGATTGGACGCAGAGCGTGCGGAATGATAGGTGTCTGGCTCCGATTTACTGCCTGACGCAGCATCCTAGAATTTTTAATCGTATTAATCCAAGCCAAAGCGAATATTTTTTCGCATTCACTCTTCATACCCGAGCAAATATCAAAAAAATTCGCCTCGCGCATCAGTAATCTTTCAGGCAATCGGCCTTGCAGGCCAGCCCCTGATTCTGACTCGATGACAAAGTGAATTGCCCATGACCACCTCTGCGCTCTATTTGGATTACGCCGCTACCACGCCTGTCGACGAACAGGTGATCGAAGCCATGGTTGCCTGCATGGGCCGCGAAGGTCATTTCGGTAATCCGGCGTCCAGCGGGCATGGTTACGGGCAGGTCGCGCGTCAGGCTGTCGAACAGGCGCGGCGTCAGGTGGCTGATGCGGTAGGCGCACCGGTCGATACCATTGTCTGGACCTCCGGCGCGACCGAGTCCAATAACCTGGCGATCAAAGGCATTGCTCATGATGCCAGCGCGCAGCGCCGGCACATTATTACCAGCGTGCTGGAACACAAGGCGGTGCTCGATACCGTCAGCACACTGGAGCGCCAGGGCTTTCCTGTCACCTGGTTGAAGCCCGACGCGCAAGGGCTGATCCAGCCGCAGGCCGTTCAGGCGGCTTTGCGTGAAGACACGCTGCTGGTGTCGTTGATGCTGGTGAACAACGAGCTGGGCACGCTGACCGATATTGCCCGCATTGGCGAACGGGTGCGTGAACACGGGGCGTTGTTTCATGTGGACGCTGCGCAGGCGGTCGGCAAGGTGAACGTCGATCTGGCCAGCCTGGCCGTGGATCTGATGTCGTTCTCGGCACACAAGGCTTATGGCCCAAAGGGCATCGGCGCGCTGTATGTCGGCCCCCGTGCGCATTCGCTGTTGCAGGCGCAGATCCATGGCGGCGGGCACGAAGGCGGCTTTCGTTCGGGAACGCTGGCAACGCATCAGATCGTCGGCATGGGCACGGCCTTTGCGCTGGCGATCGGCAAGGCCGACGCTGAAAACCGTCGTATCGAGGAACTGAGCAGTCATTTGCGCGAAGGCCTGCTGGCCCTGCCGGACGTACACCTCAATGGCTGTCCTGAGCAGCGCATCCCGCACACTCTGAATCTGTGCATCACCCGCAGCGGTTTCAGCAGTTCGCAGGTGTCGCACAGCCTGGCGCTGTCCTCGACGTCCGCGTGCAACTCGGCGAGTAATGCGCCTTCACATGTGCTGCTGGCTCTCGGGCTGGAGCCTGCGAAAGCGCTCGCCAGCGTGCGGGTCAGCCTGGGCCGCTACACCACGCAGGCCGATGTCGAGCGCGCCATTGAGGTGTTCAGCAAAGCACTCAGCGCGCCTGCCGCGTTCTGGTAATTTACACAGCCTCTGAAGCCGCCCGTCCAGCGGGCGGCTCCCCGCCTTTCTTCGCCCCCAAACCTAAGCTTCTGTCTTATAGCTTGCAGCTTGCAGCTTGCAGCTAAATGAAAATGTAAATCTCCTGATACAAAAAGACACAAATTGGCACAGTTCTTTCTTGTGGAACGGTCGTGCCATAAACCAATGGTGCTCGCAGCATTCAAGGGGGGCTTACACGCACCAACGTGCAGTCCACGAATGCCAAAACGTTCATAAACAGTGCAGGCGCCCGATCACGAGTCTCGCGCCTCACCAGGAAAGGAATCTAGCTGTGCCAGATGAGTACCGTTGCAAACCCGTGCTGCACCGACGACCCGCCTTCGAACTATCGGTTGACGTCGACCAGACCTGTCCGGTTGCTTCATCCTGTGCCGTGCCCGTTGGCGACTGTCTGAAAACCCGGCACTTTTTTACGTAAAAACCTTCGCGCCTCTTTCTGGATGTTCTGATTGATTAATCAGGGCCTGGTTACCTGCGCGCGCAATAAGAGCAGGCCGCTTTTGCGCCTGAAAGTTACGTCAACTAACCGGCAACGACTGTCGGACCTTTTTATTGGATTGGTTCATCCAGGCCATCTTCCTTCGGTGGCTCTTTATTTCAATACCTTTATCGATCACACACACCAGGAGTGTCTGTCTTTGAGCGAATAACCAACTAATGCACCAACGTGATCACCGACAAGCCTTATTGGTGCATCCAGAAAACTGACCAACAGGTCATGCTTTTCCAATTCGTCTGAATGAGCAGAGGGGATACTTTCATCTGCAGATCCATTTCAAATGTCCATCATATAAACAGCTTCTAACCAGCCGAACGCTGCAATCGATAAATAGTTACAGGAATGCGACACGGACACTGAATCCGCGCCAGGCGCTAGAGCCTTCTGGCACAACGGTTGCAATGTATCCATTCAGGAACACGACGGTACGTCTGCGTACACGACGATAAGAAAACAAGGATCAGTAATGCGAACGCCCTAGTTGAGAACTCGTTGCCCTGTTTGAGCCTGTGACTGCGTCAAGGCTCAAGGGTGTCATGCACCTGACTAACGTGCGGATATCCAGCAATCGAATATTCATCAAATATTCGAACGGACTTTTATTGCCCTTCAACTACCCGAGGGAGCGTTAATGAATGATGCGGTAATAATGAAAGCGGTCCCCGGTCCATCGCCCGATGAAATGTCGACGGCGTGGCAGGGCATCCCTTTCAAAGCCAATACGTCACGCCCGGGCGGCGTTAACAAGCCGCAAGTCATGGTGTTGATTGCTGCGTCGGTACTTATCCACGGTGTTATCTGGTGGTACATGCAAACTGCGCAGCCCGAGCTGCCGGAAGTTGCACCACAAGTTCCAGAAATGACCATTGAACTGACCAGCCCGACGCCGCCTGCGCCAGAACCACCGCCGCCCGAGCCACCACCTCCGCCACCTCCCCCGCCGCCACCACCCGAGCCGGAACAGCCGGTCGAGGACCCGGACGCGGTGGAGCCGCCACCCAAGCCGGTGGAGAAGCCGAAGGTCGAGAAGCCCAAGCCGGTCAAGAAAGTCGAACCGGTGAAAAAGCCAACGCCGCCTGCGCCAACGCCTGCCGCCGCGCCGAGCCCGCCTGCGCCGCCAACACCTGCGCCTGCACCTCCGGCACCTGCCGCGCCACCGGCTCCGGCCAAGGAAAGCGCTGCGGTATCCGGGCTCGCCAGCCTGGGTAACCCGCCACCGGAATATCCGGGGCTGGCGCTGCGTCGCAGTTGGGAAGGCCGCGTGGTGCTGCGCATCAAGGTGCTGCCCAACGGCCGCGCAGGGTCGGTCGAGGTGACCAAATCCAGCGGCAAACCGGCACTGGACGATGCGGCCGTAGAGGCCGTGCGCAACTGGAAGTTTATCCCGGCCAAGCGTGGCGATACGCCGATTGAAGGCTTCGCGACGCAGACCATCGACTTCAAGCTGCCGGAATGATCCGGCGCATGACAACCGACAATTCATTTAAAGCTGGTGAGGTTTAAACCATGAACGCATCGCTCTCTTCCATGATCGTCCCGGCCGTGCTCTGGGCCTTGATTGTGTTTTCCGTATTGAGTTGGGCCCTGTTGCTGATCAAGTCGGCGCAGTACGTCCGCCAGAAGTCCCAGAACAAACAGTTCACCAAGGCGTTCTGGAGTGCGCCGGACCTGCTCACCGCGGCCGAACACTCGGCGCAATACCCCGGCGCCCTGGCGCGTATTGCCAACAGCGGTTTCGAGGCGATGGCGGTCGATGACGCGCCGCGCACCACCCAGCAACTGGCCCACACCATCAACCGCTCGGACCGTCTGGAACGCAACCTGCGCCAGCAGATACAAAAAGAACGTCGCGCGCTGGAAAGTGGCCAGGCGATTCTCGCCAGTATCGGCAGCACCGCGCCCTTCATCGGTCTGTTCGGTACGGTCTGGGGGATCATGGAAGCGCTGCAAAGCATCGGCGTGACCGGCTCGGCCAGCCTTGAAGCGGTCGCCGGCCCAATCGGTCACGCACTGGTCGCCACCGGCGTGGGTATCGCCGTCGCAGTGCCGGCAGTGCTGATCTACAACTTCTTCCTGCGCCGCCTCAAGCTCGCCGTGGCCGACATGGATGACTTCGCCCACGACTTCGACGCCCTCGCCCAGCGCAGCGCCTTTGCCGTCACGCGTCAGCCCATCGCCAGCAAGAACGGCCATGCCGTTCGGGAGGCCAGCTAATGTCGTTCTCCACTCAAGACAGCGATGAAGTACTCAGCGAAATGAACGTCACGCCGCTGGTCGACGTAATGCTCGTGCTGCTGGTGGTGTTCATCGTCACCACGCCGCTGATGACCAACGCCATCAAGGTCAATCTGCCCAAGACCGATGCGGTCGCGCCTGCCGAGAAGAAGAACCCGGTGGTGGTCAGCGTGGATCAGGACGGCAAGTTCTACCTCGCCAAATCGGAAATCGCCCCGGAACTGCTGGAGAAAAGCCTGCAGGACGAAAAGGCCAAGGACCCGGAAATCCGCGTTCAGCTACAGGCCGACACCGCCGTGAACTACGGCCAGGTGGCCAAGGCCATGGCCTCCATCGAACGCTCCGGCATTACGAAGATATCCGTCATGACAGCGAAATGAATCGCGATTGATTTGAGGGCTTCGCCGCGCGAAGCCGTCTGACCCGACTCCCGTTAATGCGGTCGTCCGTGGGCTGAAAAGCCCCTGGAGGGGAGCGGCTTGCTGGAAAAAGAGAAGTGGAATACCCGCTCGGCACAACCGCGTCGGGAACAGAGGGCTCACAAGGCCATTTCAATAAATGTCTGGATCAAGTCGGAACTAACCATGCTGATGAATCTTCCCGGTTGCACCCTCAAACCACTGGCCCTCGCGGTCCGGCGTCATCCACGTGCCCTGCTCTGTGCATTGGCCATGGGCATGAGCGGTGCTCAGGCGGCAGACGCCGTCGATGCGGACACCAGCGGCTCGGCCGTGTCCTCCAGTGCAGCGGTTGTGCCTGCCACGACTCAATTGCAACGCGTCGAAGTGACCGGTTCGGCGATCCGCCGGGTCGATGCCGAAACCGCAGTACCGATTACCATCCTGCGCGCCGACGACCTGAAGAAACAGGGCGTGACCACCACTCAGGAGATGGTCCAGCGCATCACCGGCAGCCAGTCGATCCAGAACAGCGCAGGCTCGATCGGCGCCAGCACCGGCGGCGCGTCCTTCGCCGACATGCGCGGCATCGGCGCGAACAAGACGCTGGTGCTGCTCAACGGCCGCCGTCTGGCCAACAATGCGATCTCGGGTGTGGGCACGCCCAACGGCAGCGCCATCGACCTGAACATGATTCCGTTCGCCGCCATCGACCGTGTCGAAGTACTGCGTGACGGCGCCTCGGCGCTGTACGGCACCGACGCCATCGGCGGCGTGATCAACTTCATCACCAAGAAATCCCTGACCGACGGCACCCTGACCCTGGGCGGCGACACGCCTACCGCCAGCGGTGGCGGTGCCAGCAAGGACATGAGCGGCAGCTGGGGCTTCGGTGATCTGGAGCAGGACCGCTTCAACGTCATGGGCGTATTCAACTACAACAAGCAGCAGAATCTGGATGCCAACGACCGTTCGTTTGCCAACGACTACCAGCCCGGTCGCGGGCTCAACCAGACCTCCGGCACGGCCTACCCGGCCAACTATTATCAGGGCGATAACTCGGGCAACCCGCTGGGCAGAAACTGCAACGGGCCTAACCTGATCGCCAGCAATGGCATCTGCCGCTTCAGCACCCGCGAATACATCGACCTGATCCCGCAGACCGAGAAAACCTCGTTCTTCGGCAAGGCCACCGGCAAGCTGGCCGACGATCACAACGTCAGCCTCGAATACTTCTGGGCGCGCAACAACAACCAGACCGGCATTGGCCCTGCGCCCCTCACCGGTTTGTCGCTGGACGCGTCGTCGCCGTTCTACCCCGGCAACGGCATTACCCCGGCACCCACCGATTTCACCCTTGACCCGACGCAACCGGTCAGCACCGCCTGGCGGGAAACCGCAGCGGGCGCACGTGGGTCAAGCGACCAGAACACCAGCCAGCGTTTCCTGCTGAATTTCGACGGTCTGGTAGGCGGCTGGGACTACAACGTCGGCGCGTCATACAACCAGAACAAGGTCCTTTCCTCGGTCGACAGCGGTTTTGTCAGCGACTCGGCAATGCGTCAGGGTCTGGCTAACGGCGTACTCAATCCGTTCGGGCCGCAAACTGCCGCAGGGCAGGCGTTGATCGATGCCAACGAGTACCACGGCCAGTATTCCAGCGCCGTAGGCCGGGTAGCCGGCCTGGATGCGCGTATCAGCCGGGAAGTCGGCGACTGGTTTGGTGCAGGCCCTGCCGGGCTGGCGCTGGGCGGCGAATACCGCAAGGAAAAGATGCACCAGGACTTCGACCCCTTCGTCAACGACATCAGCAGCCTGGGTCTGGACGCAGCCGGCAGCGTAGAAGGCGACCGCAGTGTCAAAGCCGAATACGCCGAACTTAACGTACCCGTACTGGACAGCCTTGAGCTGACCGCAGCTGTTCGTCATGACAAATACAGCGACTTCGGCAGCACCACCAACCCCAAGTACTCGTTCCGCTATCAGCCGTTCAAGCAACTGGTGGTTCGTGGTGCCTACAGCGAAGGCTTCCGTGCGCCGTCGCTCTATGAGCTGTATGCGCCGCGAAACCTGAGCTACACCCAAGGCTATTACAACGACCCGGTACTGTGTGCGGGTGGCACCGTGCAACCAGGCGGTAACGCCGGTCGCGACTGCCAGCAGCAGTTCCTCAACAACAGCGGTGGCAACACGGAGCTGGCCCCGGAAAAAGCCCGCAACATGACCCTGGGCTTCGTCTATCAGCCAGTCAGCAACCTGTCGATGGGGCTGGATTTCTGGTGGATTCACATCTCCAACCAGATTCAGTCGTTCCCCGAGTCGACCGTGTTCGATGACCCGAACACCTACGCCGACCGCTACGTTCGCGCCGCCGATGGCTCGATTGCCAACATCGTGACCGGCAACGCCAACCTGGGTGTCGTCAAAACCAGCGGTATCGATGTGTCCCTCGACTATCGCTTTCCGAACACGCCTTACGGCCAGTTCGGTCTGGGCATGACTGGCACTTACGTCACCCGTTATGACTTCCAGAACATCATCGACGGCCCGTATACCGACAAAGTGGGCGACTTCCAGGGCGACGGCGTGATCTCGCGCTGGAAGCACGTGCTGACCGGCACCTGGTCGCTGGGCGACACCCGCGCGTCCCTCACCAACCGCTTCACCAGCGGTTACAACGACTATGACCGCACCACCAACGCTCGGGTCGCGTCGTATGCGCTGTGGGACATGTCGGTCGGCCACACCTTTGAAAAGGTGCTGGATATCGACGCCGGTGTACGCAACCTGTTCGACCGCACCCCGCCGTTCTCCAACCAGGCCTACAACTTCCAGTCCGGCTACGACCCTCGTTACGCCGACCCGCTGGGCCGCACCCTGTTCGCACGCGCGACTTACCACTTCTGAGTGTGACGACGCGGCCCACACCACGCTCCGTGGGCCACGTCAGATTGCGAGCTCGCCCCCTCCGGCCCAGGTTTCATCCACCTTCCCCGGCCGGGGGCTTTTTCGCGACTCAGGGTCATTCAGTGCGTATGAGGAAAGCCCCATCATGTTGCGTCATACCCGTTTTTTGCGGCGCCTGATTCTGGGTGTAGCGCTGTGCAGTGGCTGGCAAGTCGCGCAGGCCGCGCCGACTCACGCCTTGACTGTCTATGGCGAGGCACCGAAATACCCGGCTGGCTTCCAGCACTTCGACTACGTCAACCCGAACGCCCCCAAAGGCGGTTCGCTGACGCGCTCGGCGGAAGAGATCGGCCAGTTCAACTACCTCAACCCTTACGTCGATCAGGGCATCAATGTGCGCGAGGTCGATAGCTGGGTGTACTCACCCTTGGCCTATCGCTCGCTGGACGAGCCGTACACTGTTTATGGATTGATCGCGGAAAAAATGGAGATGGACCCTGACGGTCTGTGGATTCGTTTTTTCCTCAACCCCAAGGCGCGTTTCGAGGACGGCACGCCCGTCACTGCAGAAGACGTGCGCTACACCTTCGAGCTGATGACCACCAAGGCCAGCTTCAGCTATCGCCCCATGTTCGCCGACGTCAAAGCGGTGACCATCGAGGCGCCGCTACAGATTCGCTTCGACTTCAAGAACAACCTCAACCGCATGCTGGCGCTGGACATTGCCAGCCTGCACATCCTGCCGCAGCACTGGTGGAAGACCCGCGACTTCGCCAACGGCGGCGGTTTCGAGCCGCCGCTGGGCAACGGACCGTACCGGGTCGCCAAGGTCGACGCCGGGCGCAGCGTGACCTTCGAACGGGTCAAGGACTGGTGGGGCAAAGACCTGCCGGTCAGCCGTGGTCTGTACAACTTCGACACCCTGGCCGTGAACTACTACGGCGACACGGAAATTGCTCGCCAGCTGCTCCAGGCCGGGACGTTCGATTACAACCGCGAGTATTCCTCGTCCGGCTTCGTGGTCGGCTATAGCGGCCCGGCGATTGACGACGGGCGCCTGCAAAAACGCATCGCCGCTCAGCAACGTCCGGTCGCCGCGCAGGGCTTCGTGTTCAATCTGGACAAGCCGGTCTTCAAGGACCGCCGCGTGCGTAAGGCGCTGTCGCTGCTGTGGGATTTCGACTGGATCAATCGGCGGGTCATGCGCAATTTCTACGTGCGCGAACAGAGTTACTTCCCGAAAAGCGACATGGCCGCCACCGAACTGCCGACGCCCGCCGAACTGAAGATTCTTGAGCCATTGCGCGGTCAGGTGCCGGACGAGGTGTTCACGCAGGTCTATCAGCCGCCCAGGACCGACGGCAGCGGTTACATCCGTGACAAACAACTACAGGCCCTCAAACTGCTGGCCGAAGCCGGCTGGCACCCGAAAGACAACAAGCTGGTCAATGCTGCGGGCGAGCCGATGGTGTTCAGTTTTCTCGACGGCCAAGGTGGTTTCGACCGTCTGATTCTGCCGTTCAAACGTACCCTGGCACAGATCGGCATTACCCTGGACTTCCTGCGTATCGATTCGGCGCAATACATCAACCGGCTCAACGCCCGTGACTACGACATGATCGTGGTCAACCTGCCAAAGAACGGCAATCCCGTCATTTCCCCAGGCCGTGAACTGTACAACCTGTTCGGCTCGCAAAGCGCCACCGAAGTGGGCAGCTCAAACGCCATAGTGCTGCGCAACCCGGCGGTGGACACGCTGATCGACGGGCTGGTGAACGCCAACACGCGCAACGAAATGGTGACCTACGCCCGTGCGCTGGATCGGGTCCTGCAATGGGGCTACTACATGATTCCCAACTACTACTCCAAAGGCATACCGCTGGTGTACGCCAACCGCTTCGGCATGCCCGACGTCGCGCCGATCTACGACGTGGGCCTGGAAAGCTGGTGGCAGATCAGCCCGACGCCGCTGACCAACGCGCAGGCCGCTGCGCTCACCGGCAAGACCACCGCTGCGAAGGAGCATTGAGATGCTGGCTTACGTGATTCGACGCCTGCTGCTGATCATCCCCACGCTGCTGGCGATTCTGATTGTGAACTTCCTGATCGTGCAGGCCGCGCCCGGCGGGCCGGTCGAACAGGCCATCGCCCGCATTCAGGGTTTCAGCCCCAACGGTGTGGGTGGCGGCGGCGGTGAAGTGGCTGCCTCCGGCACCGCCAGCCGCAGCACACGCGGGCTGGACCCGGCGCTGATCGAGCAGATCAAACAACACTACGGTTTCGACAAGCCGATGCACGAACGGCTCTGGCTGATGCTCAAGAACTACGCACAACTGGACTTCGGCACCAGCTTCTTTCGTGGCGCGCCGGTCACCGAACTGATTGCGCAAAAGCTGCCGGTGTCGCTGTCACTCGGGCTCTGGGCGACCTTGATCACTTACCTGATTTCCATCCCGCTGGGCATTCGCAAGGCGGTGCGGCATGGCAGCGCGTTCGATGTGTGGAGCAGCACACTGGTGATCATCGGCTATGCAACACCCGCGTTTCTGTTTGCCATTCTGCTGATCGTGGTGTTCGCCGGGGGCAGCTACCTGAGCTGGTTTCCGGCGCAGGGGCTGTTCTCGGAAAACTTCGACAGCCTGAGCGCCTGGGGCAAAGTGAAAGACTACCTGTGGCACCTGGTGCTGCCGGTCAGTTCGCTGGTGATCGGCGGGTTCGCCACGCTGACCATCCTCACCAAGAACAGCTTCCTCAACGAGATCAGCCGCCAGTACGTGGTCACGGCCCGGGCCAAGGGCCTGACCGAGCATCGTGTGCTGTACGGCCATGTGTTTCGCAACGCAATGTTGCTGGTGATCGCCGGCATTCCGCAGGCGCTGATCGAGGTGTTCTTCGCCGGCTCGCTGCTGATCGAAACCATCTTCGGCCTCGACGGCCTGGGGCGCATGAGTTACGAAGCGGCCGTCTCGCGTGACTACCCCATCGTGTTCGGCACGCTGTTTCTGTTCACGCTGTTCGGCCTGCTGATCAAACTGATTGGTGACCTGTGTTACACGCTGGTCGACCCGCGCATCGATTTTTCCGCGAGGAGCGCCTGATGTTCGAGTTCTCTCCCCAGACCCGGCGCCGCTTCGATCTGTTCAAGGCCAACCGGCGCGGATGGTGGTCGTTGTGGATCTTCGTTGGCTTGCTGCTGGTGTGCCTGTGCGGCGAGCTGATCGCCAACGACAAACCCTTGCTGATCCGCTACGACGGTCAGATGTATTACCCGGTGTTGCACACTTACATGGAAACCGACTTCGGCGGCGAACTGCCCTTCGAACCGGACTACTCCAGTGACTACGTGCGCAAGCTGATCGCCGCGAAAAACGGCTGGATGCTGTTCGCGCCCATCCCGTTCAGCTACGACACCATCAACTACGATCTGGACGCGCCGTCACCCAGCCCGCCTGACGGAATCAACTGGCTGGGCACCGACGAGCAGGCTCGCGATGTACTCGCACGGGTGCTGTTCGGGGCGCGGATTTCGATCCTGTTCGCGTTGCTACTGACGGTGATCGGCACCGTGATCGGGGTCTGCGCCGGAGCGATTCAGGGTTACTACGGCGGCATGACCGACCTGATCGGCCAGCGCATTCAGGAGATCTGGTCGGGTTTGCCGGTGCTGTATCTGCTGATCATTCTGTCCGGCTTCGTATCACCGAATTTCTGGTGGCTGCTGGGGATCATGGCGCTGTTCTCCTGGCTGTCGCTGGTCGACGTGGTGCGTGCCGAGTTTTTGCGCGGGCGCAACCTGGAGTACGTGAAAGCCGCGCGCGCACTGGGCCTGACCGATGCCGCACTGATGTGGCGGCACATTCTGCCCAACGCGATGACCAGCACCCTGACTTACCTGCCGTTCATCATCACCGGTGCCATCGCCACCCTCACCGCGCTGGATTTTCTCGGTTTCGGCATGCCGGCGGGCAGCGCTTCGCTGGGCGAACTGATCGGCGAAGCCAAGCGCAATCTGCAAGCGCCCTGGCTGGGCCTGACCGCGTTCGTGGTGCTGGCCCTGATCCTTTCGCTACTGGTGTTCATCGGCGAAGCCTGCCGCGACGCGTTTGATCCTCGGAGCTGACATGCAAGACAACCTGATTGAAATTCGCGACCTGCGGGTCGCCTTCAACGGCAACGAAGTGGTGCATGGCGTCAGCCTGGATATCCGCCGTGGCGAATGCCTGGCGCTGGTGGGCGAATCCGGCTCGGGCAAGTCGGTAACCGCGCATTCGATCCTGCGTTTGCTGCCCGCCAAAACGGTCAGCACACAGGGCTCGATTCGTTACGACGGGCTGGACCTGGTGACTGCCAGCGACAAGCAGCTGCGCAGCCTGCGCGGTAATCGGGTGGCGATGATTTTTCAGGAGCCCATGAGTTCGCTAAACCCGCTGCACACGGTCGAAAAGCAGATTGGCGAAATCCTCGTCACCCACAAGGGTCTGAAGGGCAAGCCCGCGCTGAGCCGAACCCTGGAGCTGCTGGAACTGGTCGGCATTCGTGACCCGCTGTCACGTCTTAAAGCGTATCCGCATCAACTCTCGGGCGGGCAACGCCAGCGCGTCATGATCGCCATGGCGCTGGCCAACGAGCCCGACCTGCTGATCGCCGACGAGCCGACCACGGCGCTGGATGTGACCGTGCAGGTAAAGATTCTGGAGTTGCTCAAATCCCTGCAACAGCGGCTGAACATGTCGCTGTTACTGATCAGTCACGACCTCAATCTGGTACGCCGCATCGCCCAGCGGGTCTGTGTGATGCGCGAAGGCGAGATCGTCGAGCAGGCCGATTGCCAGACGCTGTTCGACAGCCCGCAGCACCCTTACAGCCGCTTGCTGATCAACGCCGAACCGGACGGCGAGCCGGTGCCGTCCACGCACAGCAACACGCTGTTGTCGGTGCAGGACCTGAAAGTCTGGTTCCCGCTGGGCAAAGCGTGGTTCAAGCGTGAGCCGCAGTACGTGAAGGCGGTGGACGGGGTGAGTTTCGAACTGCTCAAGGGCAAGACACTGGGCATCGTCGGCGAGTCGGGCTCGGGCAAATCGACGCTGGGTCAGGCGATTTTGCGGCTCATCGACTCAGAGGGCAGCATCCGTTTCGGCACCAAGGAACTGAGCCTGCACAGCCAGCACCTGATGCGCCCGTTGCGCCGCCAGTTGCAGGTGGTGTTTCAGGACCCGTTCGGCAGCCTCAGCCCGCGTATGACCGTGGAGCAGATCATCGCCGAAGGGCTGGTGACGCATCGCATCGGCACGCCCAAAGAGCGTGAGCAGACAGTGATTCGGGTCCTGCAGGAAGTAGGGCTCGACCCGGCCACCCGGCATCGTTACCCGCATGAGTTTTCCGGTGGCCAGCGCCAGCGCATCTCCATCGCCCGCGCGCTGGTGCTCGAACCGGATCTGATCCTGCTGGACGAGCCGACCTCCGCGCTCGACCGCACGGTGCAAAAGCAGATCGTGGCCTTACTGCGCGACCTGCAAATCCGTCATGGCCTGACCTATCTGTTCATCAGCCACGACCTGGCGGTGGTTCATGCGCTGGCCCATGACCTGATCGTGATCAAGGACGGAAAAGTGGTCGAACAAGGCCCGTCCCGCGAGATCTTCGCCGCGCCGCAGCAGGCCTACACTCAGGAACTGCTGCGCTCGTCAGGGCTGGTGTTTGCCTGAGGCCGGGGCCGAAAGCTACGAGTGAAAGCTCTGGCCCAACGCTTCCAGGCGTATAGCCAGCGGCGACAGGCTCTGGCTGCTGGTCGCCAGCACACCGATATTGGCCGCGGTGTGCTCGGCGATGGTCTG
Source organism: Pseudomonas syringae (assembly GCF_023278085.1). Lineage (NCBI taxonomy): Bacteria > Pseudomonadati > Pseudomonadota > Gammaproteobacteria > Pseudomonadales > Pseudomonadaceae > Pseudomonas > Pseudomonas syringae. Next base: position 5,162,956 of record NZ_CP066265.1, read on the forward strand.
CACCGAGCGCAACTGATCGGCAATTTCGCGGCTGGCAGCGGCCTGCTGTTCGGTGGTCGTGGCAATCAGGCCGTTGAGCCGGGTGATATGACCGATGCCTTCACCCACCGAGCGCAGGGATTCCGACGCACGCTGGCTGTTTTCCACACACCGGCCGACGCCTTGCAGGCTGTCGCTCATGGCTGTGGCGGCCTGGCGACTGCCGCTTTGCAGGTCTTCGATAATGGTCTGGATTTCCTTGGTGGACGTCGCCGTGCGCTGCGCCAGGCTGCGCACCTCGTCCGCCACCACCGCAAAGCCCCGGCCCTGCTCACCCGCGCGCGCGGCTTCAATCGCCGCGTTGAGCGCCAGCAGATTGGTCTGCTCGGCAATGCTGCCAATCACGTCCAGCACCTTGCCGATCTGTTCTGACTGATTGGCGAGCGCCTGCACAGTGACATCGGTGGTGTTGATGCGCGCGGCAAGCTGGGTGATTTCACTTTGCGCGCGGTCGACGCTGTCCCGCCCGTGGGCGACCTGCTCGCTGGCGTCATCGGCACGCTGTACCGCTTGCGCAACGTGGCCGGAGATGTCGTTCATGGCATCCCCCATGCGCTGCATGGCGCCGGTCATGCGAGCGATCTCGCTCAACTGATGCTGCGCACCGGTTTCCAGCGTGCCGCTGGCCTTGGCGAGGTCATGACCCAGTTCGCCAAGCCCGCGTGTGTCGCGCACCACACCGTCGACCAGGCCGGTAATCTGCGCCAGAAACTGCTCGAACCGCTGCGCCAGCGGCACGCGTTTGGCCGAACGCTCACTGGTCTGGCTATCCGGGGAGAACTTGTTGGTGGTGGCCAGCATGCGATCGAGCATGTCCTGGTTCTCGACCGCCTCGGCCTGATTCTGCACGGCCAGATAGACCAGAATCGCGCTTTCAACAACCACATACACCGCATGCACAAGCACCATGCTCCAGCCAAAACCGTGGTGCATGACGTAAACCGGGTAGCCGGAATGCTGCAAGGCATGGAAACCGATGTGGTGCAGGGCGATGGTGACGGCCGCGACCACAATCGGCAGCCAGTCGCGGTAGAAGGTCAGCACGGCCAGCAAGACGAAGATGCCGAAGTGTATCTCGACCTGCCCGTGTGTCTGATTGATGTGCAGTGCGGTCATGACCATCAGCCCGACGCCCATGCAGCAGCGCATCATTCGGGTGCCGCCAATGACGCGATACAGCGCGGTCAGCACCACAGCGGTGCCACCACCTACCACCACCGCCTGGGTGAACGTATCAAACCAGAACGCCAGCCCCAGCGCGTACACAAACAATAGCCAGATCAGACCCAGCATGATCCGGTCAGCCTTGCGGTAATGTTCCAGAAACCGAGGGGCTACGCGCATCTAACACATCCTTTTGAAGTGCATTACGACAGGGAAGCCTTGTCGGTGTCCGGTATTCACGAGCAAAAGCCCGGCCAAAGCCCTGCGCAGAGAATAGCTTCTGCCATAGATTCAGAAATATATTATTCAGCCAATGTCGCGACACCCTCATCACTCAGGCCTTCAGCCCGCGGCGCGACGCAGATCCGTGACGCGGAGCGTCACCCAAGGCATTCCCACGCTGGAGCGTGAGGAACGATAGTGCTCTCTGACGATCGTTCCCGCGCTCCAGCGTGGTAACGCCGTTCTGGACGCTCTGCGTCCGCTCTTGATCAGCGTTTCAATGCCGCAGCAGTTTGCGCAGTGGCACGCCGTCTTTCATGACCGGGGATTTGATGACGATGTAGCTGAAGTACTTGGAGATGCCGATGTTCTTGTCCAGCAGTTCTTCGATCACTTCCTGATAATGCTGAATGCTGCGAGTCATGAAGCGCACCAGGTAGTCGTAGCCGCCGCTGATCAGGTGGCACTCCAGCACTTCGTCAACATGGCGAATATTCGCTTCGAATTTGGCGAAGTCTTCGCGCTTGTGGTCGCTCAGGGAGATTTCCGTGAATACGGTGACCGATTCTGTGATTTTTGCGAGGTTGAGGTGCGCTTTGTAGCTGGAGATGTAGCCTGCGGATTCCAGACGTTTGACGCGTTGCAGGCAAGGGCTCGCGGAAAGTCCGACGGCATCGGCCAGGCTGACGTTGGTCATGCGCCCGTCTTTCTGGAGTTCTACCAGGATATTGATATCAATCCGATCCAGTTTGACCAAGCCTTCCATTACCTACCTCATGCATTGCCATTCACGGTGCCTACCTTCTAGCAAAATCAGCGCCGTAAAGACAGCTGATGCTGAGCAACCAGATCAGCCATGCTGTTGATGCAGATGTCTGCCGTGCAGGGCTGGCGGTGCTGTTCACGGCCGCGACGGATCAGGCACAGCCCGCCAGTAGCCAGCGCCGAGGCCGGGGGACGCGAGACCCGCAGGGTTTCGCACGGGTCCAGATCCATCTCGGCGAGCCAGCGTGGATCGTCCAGCGGGTGGGTGGTCAACGACAGCAGGCTGTCGGGCTCAAGCCCCAAGCGCTCGCACAGCAGGCTGCGATCCTGCACGTCGCGGTCGGCATACACCAGCAACCGATAGAACTTGCGCAGGTAGAGCATCGCGCCGGGTGCGTCCTCGAACAGCGTCCAGTTCGGCACTGAGCGAGCGAAGGTCATGCCCTCCTCCCAACTCGCCTTGATGCCCAGGCGTTCGGCCAGTTGTCGATGCGCAAAGCACAGCAGCCCGCTGAACCCCAGTTCGTCGAAGCGCGGATACAGCGTGCGGATGACGTCATTGAATTCGGTCAGTATCCGGTCTTTGTCGGGCGTGTTCAGGCCGTTATCCAGCAATGGCTGCAAGGCCGACCAGACGCCCGAGTCACGATCCACCAGAACTTCATCACAATCGATCAGCAGTGCGCGGTAATCAATAAGCCCCATGGCAGGCAACGTCTCCATTCCGTGATCCCAGCACCCGTGATCGCGACGTCTGGCGACAACCGCGACCCCGCCGGTGCTTAGCTGGATTTCAATACTCGTGCCAAAGCAGCATCGAGAATGGTCAGCGCTTCATCAATCTGCTGCTCGGTGGTCACCAGAGGTGCCAGGAAGCGCAGCACGTTGCGGTACACGCCGCACTTGATCACCAGCAGGCCGCCGATACGTGCCTGATCGATGACCTTCTGATTGAGATCGGCGTCCGGGCTGCGGGCTGCGTCGTCCTTGACCATTTCCATGGCCAGCATGAAACCGGTGCCGCGCACGTCGCCGATGCAGCTGTAACGCTCCTTGAGCTTGAGCAGACCGGCCCGCAGGTGTTCACCCAACTGTTCGCCACGCGCAAGCAGGTTGTCCTGCTCGTAGGTGTCGATCACCGCCAGCGCAGCGGCGCAGGACAGCGCATTACCGCCATAGGTGCCACCCAGACCGCCCGGAAGCGGTGCATCCATGATCTCGGCGCGCCCGACCACGCCCGACAGCGGCATGCCGCCTGCGAGGCTCTTGGCCACGGTCACCAGATCAGGCTGGATGCCCGAATGCTCGAAGCCGAACCATTTGCCGGTACGCCCGAAACCGGACTGGATTTCATCGGCAATCAGCACGATGCCGTGTTGTTCGGTGAGGGCACGCAGGGCCTTCATGAATTCGACCGGCGCGGTCAGGAAGCCGCCATCACCCTGAACAGGCTCGATGAGGATCGCCGCCACACGATCCGGCGCGACCTGGGTCGCCAGCAATTCATGCAGCGCCGCCAGAGCGACTTCAGTGGTCACGCCGCGGTACTCGTTGGGGTACGGGGTGTGGAACACTTCCGGCGCCATCGGGCCGAAATTCTGTTTGTACGGCTGGCTCATGCCGGTCAGCGTGGTGCCCAGCAGCGTGCGACCGTGAAAGCCGCCGCGAAACGAGATGATCGCCGGGCGATTGGTATGAGCGCGGGCAATTTTCACCGCGTTCTCCACGGCTTCGGCGCCCGAGGTGAACAGCACCGCCTTGTGATCGATGCCGCTCTGACCGGCAATCATCTGACTCAGACGCCTGGCCAGATCGACATAGGGCTGATAGGAGACCACCTGAAAGCAGGCATGGGTGACTTTGGTCAGCTGTGCCTGGATGGCCGCGACCACGTTCGGGTGGTTGTGGCCGATGTTCAGCACGCCGATGCCGCCGACGAAATCCAGATAGCGCTTGCCATCGACGTCCCACAGTTCAGAACCCAACGCACGGTCGATGACCAGCGGGTGGGCCGTGACAATGCCACGCGGCACAAACTGTTCGCGCTGACGGAGCAGATGAGGAGTTTCGTCGACTTTGCTGTTCATGGCTTTACCTATCATGGGCCGGGCAGCCGGCGGGTGGCTGCGATGCTGTTCAGGTTAAGCGTTCAGCGAAATGATCTACGCCGAACTTGCCCCTCCAGATGTCCAGATCGACTGTTTTTCACCCACCAAACGGCAGATTCCGTCAGACGTCCGGAGCGCCATGCAATCTGCCGGATAACGCTGCTTTTCAGGCGCTGCACAGCGCTGCAAACACCTGTTTCGACAGATCCTGCTTTCGACTTGCGGCATGATGAAGACCCCCTTTCACGCTCAGGAAATGCCCATGCCCGCCTTGCTCTACAAAGCCGACCCCGCACGCGCCGAACGCTGGCGCGTCCTGTTTGCCGAGCACGCGCCGGACATCGAATGGCGGGTGTGGCCGGACATCGGTGATCCGGCCGACATCCATTATCTGGGCGCCTGGCTGGCCCCGGATGATCTGCAAGAACTGTTGCCCAACCTCAAAGTGCTGTTTGCCCTGTCCGCAGGTGTCGATCAACTGGACTTGAGCCGTATTCCGCAGTCCCTGCCCGTGGTTCGCCTGCTGGACCCCGGCATCAGTCACGGAATGTGCGAGTACGCGTCATTCGCCGTGCTGAGCCTGCACCGGGAAATGCTGCGTTATCGGCAGCAGCAGGTGGAGGGCGTCTGGAAGGCACACCCGCTGATACCGGCGCACAAACGTCGCGTGGGCGTGATGGGGCTGGGGTTGCAGGCGCAGCATATTCTGTCGAGCCTCAAGCCGTTTGGTTTCGAGCTGTCGGGCTGGGCACGCAGCGAGCATCGAATCGACGGTGTGGCGTGCTACGCGGGAGAGGAGCAACTGGATGCGTTTCTGGGGCAGTGCGACATTCTGTTGTGCGTACTGCCATTGACCGGGCAGACCGAAGGCATCCTCAATCGCTCGCTATTCGATCGCCTGCCCACAGGGGCGGCACTGATCAACATGGGACGTGGCGGGCATCTGGTGGAAGCCGACCTGATCGAGGCGCTGGACAGCGGCCAGTTGAGCGGCGCAGTGCTGGATGTGTTGCAGCAGGAGCCGGCAACCGCCGATCATCCGTTCTGGCAGCACCCGAAGATCCTGCTGACCCCGCACGTCGCCGCCATGACCCAGCCGGAAAGCGCTTTCCCCGGCCTGCTCGACAACATTCGTCGCTTTGAACGCGGCGAGGCCATGCAGGGCCAGGTGGATCGCGGGCAGGGTTATTGAGGGTTGTGAATCGATGGTGCCGGATCGTTCCCCATTGCAGGGAACGATCCGCAACTGATCAACCCAGCGCAGCAGCGCCCACACGCTCGCCCTTGCGGCGGCGCGAGACCATCAGACCGGCACCGATCACCAGCAGGCTGAGCACGCCGGTAGCGATGATTTCGATGCGATGCTCTTCCTGGATCAGCATGATCGTCAGCACCGCCACGATGAACGCGATCACCGCCCAGGTCAGCCATGGGAACAGCCACATCTTGAAGTCGATGGCCTCACCCGCCGCGATACGCTTCTGGCGCATGCGCAGCTGCGAAACGGCAATCACCAGGTACACCAGCAGCGCGATGGCGCCCGAGCTGGCGAGCAGGAAATCGAACACCGCCGCCGGTGCGATGTAGTTGGCGAATACAGTCAGGAACGCCGCCGCCGTCGACATGATCACCGCCCAGTAAGGCGTGCCGCCCTTGCTGGTGCGCTTGGAGAGTGCTGGCGCATCACCGCGTTTGCCCAGCGAAAACAGCATGCGCGAGGCGGTGTACAGCGCCGAGTTCAGGCAACTGGTGACTGCCACCAACACCACCAGATCGACGATCAGCTTGGCGTTCGGAATACCCATCGCGTCGAGAACCGTCTGATACGAACCCACTTCGGCCAGTCGCGGATCGTTCCACGGCACCAGCGACACCACGATGAAGATCGAAACCAGATAGAACAGGAAGATCCGCCAGATCACCGAGTTGGTGGCCTTGGTAATCTGCTTGCCCGGGTTCTTGGATTCAGCCGCTGCAATGGTCACGATTTCCGTGCCCATGAACGAGAACATGGTGGTCAGCATCGCCGCCAGCACCGCGCCCATGCCGTTGGGCAGGAAGCCACCGGTGTCGAACAGATGGCTGACGCCACTGACATTGCTGGTTGGCAGCAGGCCAAAGATTGCCGCCACACCCAGCACCACGAAGGCAATAATCGCCACCACCTTGATCAGCGCGAACCAGAACTCGAACTCACCGTAGTTCTTCACACTGAACAGGTTGGTCGCGGTCAGCAGCAGCGTGATGACCAGGGTGAACATCCAGATCGCGATGTTCGGGAACCAGGCATGCAGAATGGTGGCGGCGGCGTTGGCTTCCAGCGGAATCACCAATACCCAGAACCACCAGTACAACCAGCCAATGGTGAACCCGGCCCAGTGGCCGATAGCCCGGTCGGCATAGGTCGAAAACGAACCGGTGTCCGGCGAGGCAACAGCCATCTCGGCCAGCATGCGCATCACCAGCACCACCAGCGTACCGGCAGCGGCGTAGGCCAGCAGCACGGCAGGTCCGGCTTCGGCAATCGCGTGGCCGGAGCCGACGAACAAGCCGGCACCGATGACGCCAGCAATCGACAGCATGGTGATGTGTCGAGGTTTCAGCCCTTGTTCGAGCTCGGAAGAGTTAGCGGTACTGCTCATAAAACCACCTGTGCAAGACGAGCGAGACACACCGGAGCGTTACGTAAAGAGAAACCTACGGTGCCGTTCTTTATTCTTGACGCAAGAATTGCGCCAAAATATTTCAAAAACGACGTCGCGCAGGGAATACACGCCCTGTGGCCTGACCTGCAACGCCTGCGTGATGAACGCTTCTACGTATCGTCTGTAGGATTTGTTACCGAACGCCTCAGATTCGTCTACACACTCGCACCAAAAATGCGCCCGAGCCTGCCCGAGGCTCAAACATGGTGCGCAACTCGGGCCGCCGCTCAGCAAAAGCTGCTTCCAACCCCCGGCCAAAGCTGGCAACATCGCGCCTTTTTCGCGCACGCCCTGTTCAATCAGGCATCCAGCTTGCCTTTTTGCGACCGTCCGCTGTCGAGATGCGACAACCCGTCGACCCCGTTCACATTGGGCAAAAGACGCTGATGGTTGTCCTTCAAACGCTGTGCTAGCTTGGCGTTCGCCAGCAGCAAGCGCGCACACTTTAATGAGGACCCCACATGGCCGAGGCCACGCCCGCCCTGGAAATCCGCAACCTGCACAAGCGTTACGATCAGCTTGAGGTGCTTAAAGGCATCTCGCTGACCGCTCGCGACGGGGATGTCATTTCAATCCTCGGCTCATCCGGTTCCGGCAAGTCCACGTTGCTGCGCTGCATCAACCTGCTGGAAAACCCGCATCAGGGTCAGATTCTGGTGGCCGGTGAAGAACTGAAACTCAAGGCGGCGCGCAACGGCGAGCTGATTGCTGCCGATAACCGGCAGATCAATCGCCTGCGCAGCCAAATCGGCTTTGTGTTTCAGAACTTCAACCTGTGGCCGCACATGAGCGTGCTCGATAACATCATCGAAGCCCCGCGCCGCGTTCTCGGCCAGAGCAAGGCCGAAGCCATTGAAGTCGCCGAAGCACTGCTGGCCAAGGTCGGTATCGCGGACAAACGCCACGCCTACCCGGCGCAACTGTCTGGCGGCCAGCAGCAACGCGCCGCCATTGCGCGCACGCTGGCCATGCAGCCCAAGGTTATCCTGTTCGACGAGCCGACCTCGGCACTCGACCCGGAGATGGTCCAGGAAGTACTGGGTGTCATACGCGCGCTGGCCGAAGAAGGCCGGACCATGCTGCTGGTGACCCACGAAATGAATTTTGCACGTCAGGTATCAAGTGAAGTGGTGTTTTTGCATCAGGGAATGGTCGAAGAACAGGGCACACCGCAGCAAGTATTTGATAACCCGCTGTCGGTACGCTGCAAACAATTCATGTCGAGTCACTGCTAACGGAGCAACACCCCATGCAGATGTATAAGAAGATCTTGCTGATCGCCGCGGCCACACTGGCATTCAGCAGCAGTGCCTTCGCCGAAAAAATGAAAATGGGCATCGAAGGCGCCTACCCACCGTTCAATAACAAGGACGCGAGCGGCCAGGTCGTCGGCTTTGATCGCGAGATCGGCGATGCCCTGTGCGCGAAGATGAAAGTCGAGTGCGAAGTAGTGACGTCCGACTGGGACGGCATCATTCCGGCCCTCAATGCGCAGAAGTTCGACTTCCTGATTTCGTCGCTGTCGATCACCGAAGAGCGCCAGCAGGTGGTGGATTTCACCGACCCGTACTACTCGAACAAGCTGCAGTTCCTGGCACCGAAAACCTCCTCTGTCGATGTTTCCTCCATCGATAAAGCCAAGGAAAGTCTTACCGGCAAGTCTGTGGGCGCACAGCGTTCGACCCTGGCTGCCACCTGGCTGGAAGACAAGCTCGGCATCCTGGACGCCAAGCTCTACGACACACAGGAAAACGCGTTCCTCGACCTGTTGTCCGGCCGCGTCGACGTCATGCTGGCCGACAAGTACGCCAGCTACGAATGGCTGAAGAGCGAAGCCGGCCAGAACTTCGAGTTCAAGGGCGAGCCTGTCGTGCAGAACGACAAGATCGGCATTGCTGTGCGCAAAGGCGATGACGCGTTGCGCGAGCGTCTGAACGTAGCCCTGAAAGAAATCATCGCTGACGGCACCTATAAAAAGATCAACGACAAGTATTTCCCTTTCAGCATTCTCTGATTCACCCGACCGCGTCGCCGCCGCTTCCCGTTGAAGCGCGGCGACCGGTCCTGACAAAGCCTGCCCATGAACATTGATCTCCACGGATTCGGCCCGGCCCTTGCGGCTGGCGCGCTGATGACTGTCCAGCTTGCACTCTCGGCGTTGTGCCTGGGTCTGATACTCGGCCTGCTCGGCGCCCTGGCCAAGACCTCGCCCTACAAGCCGCTGCAATGGCTGGGCGGCACGTACTCGACGCTGGTACGCGGCATTCCCGAATTGCTCTGGGTGCTGCTGATCTACTTCGGCACCGTCAACGGCATGCGCGCACTGGGCGAGCTGTTCGGCATTCCAAACCTGGCATTGAGCGCTTTCGCCGCCGGGGTTATCGCCCTAGGGATCTGCTTTGGCGCGTACGCCACCGAGGTGTTTCGCGGCGCGATCCTCGCCATTCCCAAAGGTCACCGCGAAGCCGGGCTGGCGCTGGGCATGTCGCGCTCGCGCATCCTCTTCAAACTGGTCCTGCCGCAGATGTGGCGTATCGCCCTGCCCGGTCTGGGCAACCTGTTCATGATTTTGATGAAGGACACCGCGCTGGTCTCGGTGATCGGCCTGGAAGAGATCATGCGTCACGCGCAAATCGCCGTCAGCTTCACCAAAGAGGCGTTCACGTTCTACATGGTCGCCGCCATCATGTACCTGGGCCTGACCGTGCTGGCCATGATCGGCATGTACTTCCTCGAAAAACGCGCCGGTCGTGGCTTTCTGAGGAGCGCGTCATGAACTGGGAAGTGATCATCAAGTGGCTGCCGCGACTGGCACAAGGCGCGACCCTGACCCTGGAGCTGGTGGCCATCGCCGTCATCGCCGGGCTGATCCTCGCCATCCCGATGGGCATCGCTCGCGCCTCCCGGCACTGGCCGGTGCGCGCCCTGCCTTACGCTTACATCTTTTTCTTTCGCGGCACGCCGCTGCTGGTGCAACTGTTTCTGGTCTATTACGGCCTGGCGCAGTTCGATGCGGTGCGTCAAAGCTGGCTGTGGCCGTATCTGCGCGACCCGTTCTGGTGTGCAGTCATCACCATGACCCTGCACACCGCCGCCTATATCGCGGAAATCCTGCGTGGCGCCATTCAGGCGGTACCGGTGGGTGAAGTTGAAGCGGCGCGGGCGCTGGGCATGTCGAAATGGAAGGCGCTGTTCTACATTGTCCTGCCCCGCGCCACGCGTATCGGCCTGCCCGCCTACAGCAACGAAGTGATCCTGATGCTCAAGGCCAGCGCCCTGGCCAGCACCGTGACCCTGCTGGAACTGACCGGCATGGCGCGCACGATCATCGCCCGCACCTACCTGCCGGTGGAAATCTTCTTTGCGGCGGGCATGTTCTACCTGGTCATGACATTCGTGCTGGTGCAGGGCTTCCGCCTGCTGGAAAAGCTATTGCGCGTAGACGCAAGCCAGGGACGCTGATATGAAGGGTGCTGGCATCCCTCCCGCCAGCATCCCGTCACGCGAAACCGCCGATATGCCCTCAGATCCATGCTTGCAGGATGAACACCTTGGCAGCCACTTCGGTGCGCTGGACAGCTTCCTGTTCGCGCATCAGGCATTGTGGCGGCCCAAACCGTTCACCCACCAGCACCTGCCATGGGAAAGCAAATACCCCGAGCTGGCACACTGGCTGCGGCACCGCACGCTGGAACAGGCCGAAGCCGCGCACAATCATCCTGAACAGCTCGACGCCCCCTTCCCTTTCACGCAACTGGCCGCCGAAGCCGTCGCGTTGAGCCATGTCGCAGAGCTGCCCGTCTTTCCTCTGCCGCCGGTCGATGTGCGGATGAGCGTTGATGTGCCGGGGCGCAAGTGGCAACAGATCGAAGCCTTCGCCAGCCATCTCGACATGCGTGACAGCGCGACTCACTGGCTGGACTGGTGCGCGGGCAAAGGCCACCTGGGACGCCGCCTGACCGAACGCGGCCAGAGCCTCACCTGCCTGGAACACGACCCGGCGCTGATCGAAGCCGGTTTGACCCTCAGCGCTCGACAAGGTATCGAGGCGAAACATGTGCGCCAGGACGTGATGGCCGATGACACCTGGCGCTGTCTGCACGCGCATCACACACCCGTCGCGCTGCATGCCTGCGGCGACCTGCACATCCAGTTGATGGAACTGGCCAGCCAGACCGGCTGCGAGCACATCGCAATCGCGCCGTGCTGTTACAACCGCACCCGACATGACACCTATCAGACGCTGTCCAGCGAAGGCAAAGCCTCGGGGCTGAAGCTGTCGCGAGACGAACTCGGCCTGCCGCTCAGCGAAACCGTAACGGCAGGTGCGCGTGTGCGCCGTCAACGCGACACCTCGATGGCCCGCCGTCTGGGCTTCGACCTGCTGCAGCGCAACCTGCGTGGCGTCGACGATTACCTGCCCACGCCTTCGCTGCCAACGTCCTGGCTGGACGCGCCTTACGCCGACTATTGCGGCCATCTGGCCAACCTGAAGAATCTGCCGCCCCCAGGCAAGCAGGACTGGGCTTCTCTGGAAGCCGCAGGCTGGAAAAGACTGGCTGAAGTGCGCAACCTGGAACTGCTGCGAAACCTGTTTCGACGTCCACTGGAAGTCTGGCTGGTGCTGGATCGTGCGATGTATGTGCAAGAGCAGGGTTACGACGTTCGTGTTGGCACTTTTTGTGACAGCCAGCTTACCCCTCGCAACCTGCTGATTCTGGCTCGAAAACTGTGACCTGAATCAGTTGAGCAACCTGTGGATAAGTCTGTTGATGAAAATGTGGATGAGTGCGTTAAAGCTTGGCGCACCAGTTAATCAGACCCCTGATTTTTTCCCGCCAACCTTCCCGTAACCCGCAAAAACAGTGCTTTGCGCCACAATGCCCACAACTGCACACATCCAGTCACGCGGGCATATCTTTATAGCGCAATTGTGCATAAAGATTTGGTAAAGGCTCTAGCGCAGGCTTTTCTGTGCGGCTGAAAGTGTGCGTGTGGAAGCGAGCGTGCTCGCGAAGAGAACGGGCAAAGCCCCCTTAAAACTGATCATCCTTCAACCGCGCAAACGGCACACTGCGGTTCGCCAGCTTGCGCAACGTCAGCTTGTAGGCACTGGACTTGATCTGACTGCCCATCGGCGTCTCTTCCAGCAAGATACGCCCCGAAGCAAAGGCACAACCGGTATTCAGCATCCTGTACTTGAGCAGGTACAACCCCGGGTTCATCTTGCTGAACGTAAACACCGCCCCGGCCGGAACATACGCATGCCGAAAGTCCTTGCGCCCCACCGCATCCGTGACCTTGGCGTACACCGCTGACTCGCCAGCCGTGTTATCCACCGTAATCTGCGACCAGCCGCTGTCCTTGAGCACCGGCATGTCCTTCACATAACCCGGCTTGTCGGGCCACGGCGCGCCCATCGGGTCCAGCGCTGGCACCCCACACTCGGACGCCACTGGCTCAACCGGCTTTGCGGGGCTTGCCACCGGCTCTTCAACCGGAACAGCAGGTGCAGGCTTGACCCGCGTTTGCGCAACCGGGACCGGTTCTGCCGGTACAAACGGCTTGCCCGCCCCAGGGTCGTAACCCATCCACGCCCCACCAGCACAGAACACCACAGACAGCAGCGCCCAGCGCCACGCACTGCGGCGACGCTTGTCAGTAGACGGAGATCGAGCGGGAGAAGCCTTGGCCGCCATTCCAGGCTGAACGGTACGCTGAGGCGTAGCAGGCGCCTGAGCCGCCGCCGAACCATACGCATGCACCACCTGCCCTTTCGCGGCCTGCGCCTGCCGGCGACGAGCTGCCTCTACACGAGCCTTATGCTCGTCGGCAGCGAGTTGCGCATCATAAGCCGCACGCCTTCCGGCATCCGCCAGCACATCATGGGACGCATTTACGACGCCCATCATGTCCGAGGCATAAGGATCGGAATTCCTGTCCGGGTGCAGCTTCTGCGCCAGCTTGCGATAAGCCTTCTTGATCTGCTCAGGAGAGGCATCGCGAGCAACACTCAGCAGCTCGTAATGCGTGGGTGTTCTCTGCATTGCACTTGCTGTCCATGGCCGACTGCCATTTTTGATACAACTGTATCGGCCACCAAACACCGAACTCCAATGCGAATGCCACGCAAACCGAAAAACCGGAACCACCGCACAAGAAAATGCCCGAATCCACAGGATTCGGGCATTTCTTTAAGCATCGACGAAGCGTTCGTGAGCGTCCAGACGCACATTCATGCGATTCAGACAGCAATCCTCAGCCCCACCTTGCGCAAGGCCCGACAGGCCAGACGCGATACAAATTTACGTCAACACACTCTTCAGTGAATGACCAGCCTGCGGCAGACAACACCCGAAGCCCGGTTACGATCCATCGTGCCACTCATGAGACAGTCCTTTGTCTACTGGCTGAAAAGCTAACGGCCTGTGCTGCTGACTCAGTAGCCCGGGCCGTTGAGAACAATCCTAGGGAAAGCCAAAATCCAGCGCAACCGCCCAAAAACGCCGGGTCCTGCTGCGGTTGTTGCGATGCGCCAGATCGCCATCAGCGCTGGACGCACCGGTCCGCGTGACCAGGTTAAAAATCCGCCGCATCTCAATGCCCGAGCCTCCACACCCGAAAGCCAAAAGCACCACGCAAAACCGCAGCGCTCACACGCACCACACAGACCCATTCCCCAAAACCAAAGGAAACGCCCTACACCACGGCCCGCCCACATCCCACCCGAAGCGCTAACGACCAATTTTTTTCAACTGAATCAGGCAGCTAGGCTTTACAAGCGCATCAGACTCTATATACTCGCAGCCCATTACGCCGGTATAGCTCAGTTGGTAGAGCAACTGACTTGTAATCAGTAGGTCCCGGGTTCGACTCCTGGTGCCGGCACCATACAAGGTTTCAAAGGTGGTTTTTGCAGCCTTTGAGATCTCTGAGAAACCCGCCTTTTGGCGGGTTTTTTCGTTTTGGGGTTCTGTCGGATTCTGTCAGAAACTGGTGGATTCCAACCGTTTTAAGGGTAGAGTTTGGGACACAGGTCACTTCGATAAAGGGAGTACCCTTATGTCGCGCACCACAGCTCCGCTCTCCGACGCCGCTTGCCGCTTGCCGCTTGCCGCTTGGCCAAGCCCACAGACCTCGCCTACAAGCTTTTCGATGGCGGTGGCCTCTAGCTCCTGGCCGCAAAGGCTGGCGGCTCCGCTACGTCAAACCTGACGGACGGGAAGGACTGACCTCGTTTAGCAACTACCCCGTCATTGGCCTCGCCGAAGCGCGCCGCAAGCGCTTGGAAGTCAAACGAATGCTGGCGGATGGCATTGATCCCATAGAGACCAAGCACCAAGCCAAGGCGGAAGCCGTGATCAAAGGCAGAACCTTTGAAAGCGTTGCGCTCGACTGGCATACGGAAATGTCGGCTAAGTGGGCACCTGGCCATTCCAAGACAGTAATGAGCCGCCTCAAAACCCACGTATTTCCGCTGATCGGCGCACGCGCCATTGTTGATCTCGACAGCCATGATCTTATGCAGCCCTTGGAAGTGATCAAGAAGCGCGGAACGATCGACGTTGCTTTAAGGGTACAAAACTACTTGCAGAGCATCATGCGCGAGGCAAAGCGCCTCCGGCTTATCACCATAAACCCTGCTTACGATCTTGAAGGCTCGATCAAAGCTCCGCGGGTGGTACATCGCCCCGCTCTACCCTTATCGCGACTGCCGGAACTGCAGGAGCGGATCGACACCTATAAAGGCCGGGCACTTACCCGTCTCACGATGATGCTCTCGCTGCATGTGTTCGTACGCTCCAGCGAACTGCGCTTCGCCCGCTGGAGCGAGTTAGACTTTAAGCGCGGCACCTGGGAGATACCGGACAATCGACCCGCGTTGGAGGGAGTACCCTTTTCCACAAGGGGTACGAAGATGGCAGGGCATATCCATTTAGTACCCTTATCGCCGCAAGCCGTGGAGCTACTCGAAAAAATCCATGCACTCACAGGTAAATTCGCATTGGTCTTCGCAGGGGATGCCAAACCCTGGAAGCCCATGTCCGAAAATACCGTGAACAACGCGCTTCGGACGATGGGATACGACACCAAAACCGATATCTGCGGGCATGGATTTCGTTCGATGGCCTGCAGTGCACTGATCGAGTCAGGATTGTGGTCGGAGACAGCCATTGAACGGCAGATGAGCCACAAGGAACGCAACAAGGTCCGCGCCGCCTACATCCACAAGGCCGAATTCATCGAGGAGCGCAGGCTGATCATGAACTGGTGGAACCGGCACCTGGAGGCCAACCGGCAGGAGCATGTCACCTCGCACGAATTTGCAAACCAGATCGGCGCGAACGTCACCCAACTGAAAGCAAAACGTGCGTTAAAAACTGATCTATGATCAGGACTGATTCCATTAGCGAACGTATGACTGTGCACTAAGCATCACAACCATGCAATAAAGTTTAGAACCTCACCCAGCCACAGCATTTGGGCAAAATAACTTATGCAAGATCACCATCAAAAAAACCATGAATGGATCGAGTATTTCGCTTCTATAGAAGTTATCGATGGAGAATTAGAGAGTGGAGTTCGCGTTATTATCGACGCCATTCCTAGAGGTGTTATTGCAGAGCTGAAAGCACTATCTCCAGAGCAGGCAGTAGAGCACTTTGAAGAAAAATTTGCATTTTTATTACTAACCACAAAATTTAGCCCAGATTTAGCGGCTTCATTAGTGAACAAAAAAAACTGGGCCTCTTTATCACTTACTCATATTGATCCGACAGATGAAAATGCCATAGAAGCGCAATCCGTTAATTTTAGTATCGACGAGGATGGTACTGGCCAAACATTCTGGATAAAAATCGAACAAAAAGAAGTACCCAAGAGCGAACTGAGTGTCTTAGTTAGCTTGGCGGAAGTTGACTTCCTAGCAGACTGCGATACTCTGGACTGCTTAGGAGAGCCCCGTTCTATCGACGAGCACGGAGGGATTGCAGTCTATGATGTCGGGCAGGCGAATCTCTGCGCTGTTGTCGATACATATGAGCATCCTATCCTGTTCTTCGATTTAGGCTGGCCGCTTCCATTCAACAAACGCTCGGCTCGTCAACACGGACCATTTGACCCATTTATACTTGATGACCCAGATACTAAGATTCCAATTGTTCTGTCTCATTTAGATTGGGACCATTGGGGTTTCGCTTACAAGTCAGGTCAAGCACGCTACGACAACAAAAGGGGCTTCTGGAAGTCTGAAGTTTCATATCATGACGAGATAATGTCACGCCCTTGGTTGATGCGGCGTCCGCGGTTTCACCGCCACAAACTAGGCCCAAGTCATATCCATCTCGTTCTCACATTAAGCCAGACGCCCCTCGAAGATTTAACTCCAGCGCTCAAAATATGGCCTGCTAAGCGCTCCAGAATGGACTGGGGCGCTTGCACAATTATTCGGTGTAGTCCTGAGCCTGGCACTATTACCACACCTGCTTTCTTGAGAAATAATGAGTCATTAGCTCTTATGGCCGCTTCGACATCCAATCAATATAAAGTACTTCTATGCGGCGATGCCGATTATCCCTCAATCGGTGCAAGCTATAAGCGTCGCCTCACGGGGATTGTTGCCCCACATCATGGAGGATCGGTAACTTCTTGGTCGATACCTCCGGCTTCCGGGGTAGGACAGATGGTGATGTCAACTTATCCGGGCTGTTATTCCAATGTGCCTTCTGTGAATACTGAAACCGAAGCTCGAGATAAAGGGTGGGAAATACGCAAAACCTGTAACCGTCGTCATTGCCATGGAAGCTGTGGCAATAACGGTAACCAATTAATTGAGTTAAGCCCGTATCAGCCTGAATGCGGTTGCGGTCAGGTACCAAGAGGTGGTCTCTGTCTAAGCCTTTGAATTGATTTGCTTATCCGCGTTGGTCCATCCAAACAGGGCTGCAAAGCCGCCCTGTTTGGATGGACCTCACTTAAAAAATCTAAAGCCCACACAACTGTCTATGAAAAACCAAGGATTTCCACCGGTGGATAATTTCATCCACAGCCGCAGAACTCCCGAAAATTGAAGTCTTGACCCAAATTATGCACAGGCGTAGAAAAGATCGGGCAAAGCGCTGTCGTCTACAGTAACCCAGGTAGCCAGAACCTTTAAGGCTACGCCACACGGTGGTGGTTCTCCCAAAGTGCGATTAGCGTCCGGCGGCTCGCACGGTCACAGCGATGTGATGGATGCCTACTTCTACCAGAGTGCCACTGCGGCAACTCATACCCTTTTATAGCTGGCCTGCAGCAACCTATTCGCTTGGCCATTTCATTGCGCCAACCTGCGCCCGTCTCTTTCTCCCGGAAAGAGACGGGCGCTCCTACCGCTGCTGCAGCCCAACTCGTACAAGGCTTTGCGGCATTCCCCCTTGTGACAATCGGCGTGACAAACACCGAGTCACCAGCAACAGCGATGCAGATGATGGTGTTGCAGCCCACGGAATGGACTGCACCTGACTGACAGTCAGGAATGCCCCGGTCATCGCATCACTGCCTTCACCCAACTCAGGATCTCGCAGCACTGGTCTCGTCAGCCAGTGCAGCCTCCACCCGCCCACTTCTTCGGAAGTGCTCAGGAGGTCAGATCATGAGATGCCCAAGCTCCCGGTAGTAAAGAGCCGCCAGTCCCGCGTTAGTGGACAACCCTCACAGGTCGCAGGGGCCTTGATCCCTGATAACACTCAACATTCTTGGCGGGATGACGTGGGGAAGGTTTCAAAGATTTTGGCTTCGAGAGGAGTTTGATCATGGCATTGTTAGGCAGACGGCATGGGCGAAATTTTGGCTATGGCCGGCAATTGAGTTATGCCGGGCCCCAGGCGTTGCGGGACATGTTTGGCGGCGGGCATTACGGCACGGTCAAAGCGCACAGTGATCGATGGCAGGCATTTGTACGTTGGTGTCGCTCGAAGGATGGGCCGGGGTTTAACGATGCGCGGCAGATTGATCGGCAGACCTTGTTGGACTATGCCGGACATCTGCGCCAGCAAGTTGAACAAGGTGAGCTCGCCATCGCCACTGCGCAAAACCGGTTGTCCAGCGTCAACCGTACCCTAGCAGCGCTTCGCGGTGATCAGTATGTGAAAGTGCCAAGCCCAAGTAAGGCGCTAGGAATGCGCCGCACCAGTATTCGTCGCTCGGTGCCGCAAGGCCAGGGCAAAGCACACGTGAAGCAGATCGTAGACGCGCTTCGCGAACACCACCAGCCGCGCGCCGCAGCCATCGCTCAGTTAGCGCGAGCCACTGGCATGCGCTTACGCGAGGCGATTTTGGTTAACCTTCCGCGTCTGCAATGTGAAGCGAAGCAGTTCGGCAAAATCAACATCCAAGACGGCACCAAAGGTGGGCGCTCAGGCGCATCGGCACCTCGCTGGATTGCGGTAAACGATCCCATACGTGATGCACTGGCATTTACCAGAGGGGTCTCACCTGAAGGTAGCCGCAACCTGCTATCACCGGACGAAAGCTACCGTGACTTCATACAGGGCACAGTCTAGCCCGCCCGGAATGTTCTTCATAAGCATGGGCTCAAAGGCTTTCACGAACTTCGGGCGGCCTACGCATGCGAACGCTATAAGCAAATCACCCATCACACCGCGCCTATCAATGGTGGCCGTTGCTACCAGATCAACAGACGCCTTGATCAGGAGGCCCGCGTACATATCAGCTATGAGTTAGGGCACGGGCGCATCGACGTTGTATCGGCCTACATAGGGGGCCGAGTATGAGCAAGCCATTCGATATGGAATTGTTTCTGGAGAGTCTCCTGACCGGGTCGCATACCACCCGCGAGCGCCACCTAAACCAAGCAAAAGCCATTCAATCGGCGATTTCTAATCGCTGGCATCGAAATAACCCATGGACCTGGCAGCAAAAGCATCTCGCATGGTTTCTAGATCACCACGTGAACCAGCGCGCCGTGTCAACGCGCTACTACTATCGGCTGACAATCTGCTTGCTCACTCTTCGCTTAGGAAAGCCCTGGCAGTTCAAAGTGCTAGGCGCAGATCCCCAGCCGAAGCCGCGCTCAGCCAGGTGCAGAAGTGCCAAAAAAAGCCCTCAGTTAGCCAATAGGTGAGGTGGCTAGGGAACGCGCACAGGGACAGGGCCTCCGGATGCAAAGGATTCCCCGAGCGCCCCCTAAGCGGGCTTCATACCTCCTTGACATTTGTAGAATTGACTAGGTGCAATCGCCAGACAAAAAAAGCACCACAATGCGCAAAAAATGCCACATAGCGTATATTTAACGCGCCGATGATGGTATTTTTTGCACTGAAATCGATTTTTTTCGCTTTCTATATATGCTCAGAGGCTCAAAATGGACCATTTTCAAATTATTCAGGCGCTGACTCGATCTGCGCTGCCCACTGGGGGCGTAGCGGTTCGCAACCAAGTGGAACGCCTAAAGGAGGCACTGTCTGAGGCAGGAGAAACAAGACAGGCACAAAGCCTGGGAAAGATTCTGGCGAACTCTGCCAAAGCAACAGAAATGGTACCGAGCAAGCTGACTCAATCCAGGCAAGCATTGGTTTTAGGTGAGGAGCTCACCAAGAACACCCCGGTACCTGTTGACCGGGAAACAGCCTCACCGCTTGCAGATATCTATTTCCCCGAGCAGCTTAGTAGCGAAATGCCGTTACTAGACACTAGAGTCACGGTGGCGGCAAAAGCTCTGCTGTCGGAGTGGAACATGTCAGAGGAGCTGCTGAAGTTTGGTGTGGAGCCCGCCAAATCTTGCTTAATCTACGGCGTGCCAGGGACCGGCAAAACCAGTCTTGCCATCTGGCTTGCTAAGCAGCTCAATTTACCAGTAGTGATTGCCCGGCTAGACGGTTTGATTTCTTCATTTTTAGGAACGACAGCGAGAAACGTTGGGGCTCTATTTTCGTTTGCCAATCGCTATAAGTGCGTCCTTATCCTCGACGAATTCGACGCAGTAGCGAAGGTTCGGGATGACCCTAATGAGGTAGGTGAAATAAAACGCGTGGTGAACGCCCTTTTGCAAAATATTGACTCGAGAAGATTGGCTGGAATCACCATCGCGATCACTAACCATGAACAACTCTTGGATCCTGCGATATGGAGGAGATTCGAACTGCAGCTAAGGATTCCCAAGCCAAACTTTGAGGGCCGGACGAAAATTGCTGAAAAATACCTTCACCCACTTGATTTGGATGAACGAGCAAAGAAACTGCTTGCTTGGGTTACTGAGGGGTTTTCAGGGGCAGAGATAGAAGTATTTGTAAACGGATATAAAAAATACCGTGCTATTACAGGTGATGAGCCCGAGAACATTTTCCCTGCTTTTCAGTATCTACTCACTGTAAGTGGAGATAAAGTCCGCAAAGAAGCACATGATCTAATAATGCTTGAGCCACCCCAAATTGCGATGGCTTTGGCTGCTAAACATGAACTTTCCTTTTCGAGAGTCGATATCGGCCACCTCTTAAATAAAGACAAAACGACTATTGGACGCTGGCTGAAAGCAGCGTAATAAAAGGAATTTAAAAATGGCGAACGCACCAATTCAAGTTATTCTGAATGCCGATGGATATCGAAAAGATAGGGAAACCAAGCGACCTAACAGCGCCGGAACTGACTTTTTCGAAGGTGAGAGCGGTGCGTTTGCCACCCACAAGAAGAGTCTACAGCAACAGCTAGCATTGATCAGTGCCCAGATATTAGAGCGTACAAGAATAGAAAAGTATGGTTCTTCAGCGTTCATAAAAGTCTCGATGAGGCCGGACGCATTAGCTAAATCGCACCGTCCGACCACTGCTATTTTTAGAAGTGACAAAGCACCTGAGGTCGGTGTTGACGGCTTGGGCGAATTGATTTGTGAGGTCAACGAGCAGTCACTTAAATGGGTTCAGAGTGCTATCGAAAAAGCGGAATTGACTGTAAGACAGAAAGTTAATAATAAAACAAACCTCTTGGAAGATGCTCCAACGCGTTATAGGTGCGAAGTCAGTGCTATCGGAAAAATAGATACATGGGAAAAAAGTGATAGACGTAATTTTGAAATCCCTGTAGCGATAGAATGGTTGTCAGACCCCAGAAGCGGGCACGTCTATCATGTTGAACTTTTCAGAAAACTGACTAGCAGCGAGGGTTTTTTGAGCGACACTCTCAGCCAGAGTCTTCTCAACGAGCTACGAGAACTCCCACCCGGTATTATTGTAAGCATCCCGAAACGCTTTACACGTGACGACACTGTTATTGAAATAAAAGTCACCAATGGTTCGTCCACAACAAAATTTAATCGGGCACGCGAACAAAAAACTATCGATCAGCATATCGAATACAGCAAGAACCCCGATATCCACAAGAAGTTACTGAAAGTTTTAGAATCACATCCGCTAGTGAAACGTGTACACCTACCTAATCTACTAATAACTTCACCATCTACTACCACTCTTCATACTGGGAAACACTCTTTCTTACCGCCCAACCCTGGTCAGAATTACCCAAAAGTCGGCATTATTGACGGCGGAGTGTCTACTAAACTTGATGACTGGATAGTGAAGCGCTGGGGTATTCTCGACCCTACTCACCAACAGCATGATCATGGCACGTTTATTGGCGGTCTTTTGGTCAACGGGAAACAGCTTAACCCAAACATGGAGATCGATCCGGACGGATGCATGCTTGTAGACATAGACGTCTTTCCCAACTCCGCAATTCCGGGCGTTTTCACGCAATACTACCCCAATGGGACAAGTGATTTTTTTGACGAAATTGAAGAAGCAGTACGCGTCTGCGTAGAGGACCACGGAGTAAGAATTTTCAACATCAGCTTGAATGCTGTAAGTCCTGTGCATTTAGAGCGCTATAGCTTGGATGCACAACGACTCGATCAAATAGCTGATGATTACGATGTAATTTTCGTGATCTCTGCAGGTAATTTAACTGCGTCTACAATGCGACCTGAATGGCCAGCTGATCACACTAAAGCCGCCGCCATTCTAGCATCGTTCCGTAATGATCAAATTTATGTTCCGGCGGAGTCCATTAGGAATATCTCCGTGGCAGCACTCAACCCGGGCAATCATTCCGGCAGTATCGTCGACATGCCAGCCCGATATAGTCGAAGAGGGCCAGGTCTTAGGACAGGAGTAAAGCCTGACATCAGTCACTACGGGGGTTCAGGATCCATATGCCCGACTGCAGGGCACGGTTTAGCCTCAGTTATGCCCAGCGGTGACGTGATCACTGGATGCGGCACCAGTTATGCCGCCCCTCTGGCAGCAAAAATGCTAGCGAGTTTAGAGTCTAGCATCGAAGGGGATGTGTCGCGGGAGACTCTCACAGCGCTGGCCATTCACAACTCAAGAATCTCCGACACTTTGAGAAAAAAAGAATTCCAAGGTGCTGCTCAACAACTAGTTGGATTTGGCAAGCCTCCTGCGGCGTCGGATGCTATGTTAAATGGTGACCATGAGATCACTCTGCTGTTTTCGAGTCGACTAATACCAGGGAAGGCTTTGGAGTTCAAATTTGCTTGGCCAAACTCACTCGTGCAGCCCGGAGGAAAATGCCAGGGTGATGTAAAATTGACATTGGTGTCGTCCCCGCCGCTGGATCATAAATATGGTGCGGAGTTTGTAAGAGTCAACATTGAAGCCGCTCTTCAGCAGGAACAACCGAACGGTGGATTCAAAAGCGGCTTGGAACCAACTTATGTTTTTTTCAGCAAAGATGACAAAGTTACCGAGGCCGAACTCATCGAGCACAAATTCAAGTGGTCCCCGGTTAAAGTGTTCGGCACAAGCATGCCGAAAGGGAGAGGCAAGAGCTCCAACTGGAGATTGATGATTAACTATCTTACGCGCTCGGGTGAAATCCTGCCTCCTGAAGGCGTTCCATTTTCGATTTTGCTCACCATTTCAGACCCGAGTAGGTCCAAGCCTATTTTTCAAGAGATGCGTAATAGCTTGCAGCTATCTGGTGCAAAAATAGCGGACATTCACACTGCTGCTCGTGTAACACCCAAAGTGTAAATCACTCCGAGGTCAATCTAGCTCTGTGCTCTCTTTCAGTCTGATGCTGAATGAAAGAGAGCACAGCGCTTTCACTCCCCGGAAAAGGGTAGATTTGGGGATAAAACATAATTAAGCTCAACAGAAAGGTATTTATTTACATATGGTTACACGGCTTTTCGATTCCTGGTGCCGCCCCCTACAATGTTTCAAGGTGGCTGTTGCCGCCTTTAAAAATCTCCAAAAATCCACCTTCTGGCGGTTTTTTTCGTTATTGGCTTAAAATCGGATTGAAAGCACATCTGCATTGCGGAGACGGAAGGCTGAATTTTTCGAGCTCTGCCTCAATGGTGATTTGCTGAAAGATGAGATCGACTGGTTCGTGGAAGACACCAAGGGCGTGAAGACGCAGGAATGGGGCTGCACGAGTGTCTCGGGATGACTTGGGATGAATATCGATTATGGTCTGCCAGGCCGTCCGCTCTACCCATTACGCCAAACCACTCCCTTATCCCGGCATGCAAACCTTCATCACCCTCAAGCTACCCCTAAAGCTCCCCCACCCCCGTCGATACCCTCCTTACACCCCGCAATCATGGATCGATGAAATGGTTATCTCACTCACCCCCGGCAACAACACCTCTCCCACCATCACCCTGCCCAACTCTGGCGTGACGCTCACTCCGAAGCCGCTCACCGATGCGCAAAAAGAAGCGCTGAAGAACGCTGCCGCCAACACGCCGGCAGTGGTTTACCACCCCAGTACCGAAGTGCCTGCCACGACGGAGCCGATGGTGGCTATCGATACCTGGGTAGGCCGCTCGCAGTCGCCTGACTTCCCGAAAATGGTGGCGCAGCACACGTCTTCGACGGAGGCGTTGAAGACTTCGTATGACGCGTTCAAATCGACGCTGGCGTCGGTCTACCCCGACCTGGCCAGCAAGAAGTTTGGTTTCACGATTGAGGCGAACGGCAACTTGAAGGCGACCAACAGTGCTGGCGAGTTGAGCGATGCGGACACCAAGCAGTTGAACACGCTGTTGAACGCGTCGAGCGGGCTGAAAGCCGCAGCGGCCACTTATCGGGAGACGGCCATTGATCTGGTCGATTCCGATTCGCCCTGGAGCGGCAGTTATCTGGGTCGTTACAACCTGACCAAAGAGAACTTCGCCAGCTCGCTGGATCTGGGCGCGTTGTTTATTCCCAAGACGTCGACACCTTCGAAAGAACAAGTCGATGGCATGTTCTTCAATCAACTGGCCTACAAGGGTGTGCTGCACACTCAGGAAACGGAGGCGGCCATGCTGGCTGCGCGTGCGGCGGAGAAGGCTGCGGGCTGATTGCGGGCGATGAGCGGGCGGCCTGCGGATTTACAGGCCGCCCGCTCCCGTAATATCGGCGTTTCTGGACGTTCAGCGCTCTGTTCCGAGGCTCTGGACGTTTCCTGTCATCGACCGGCTGTGTGAAAGTTGTCACATTTTTTGAACTTTGTATCAAGTAGCTTACCCATTACGAAACTTTTGGCTTACGCCGCTATCTGAACTTTCCGACGCAATGTAGGAAATTTCTTTTTCTGCGCGTCGAATGCTTACCTTTTTTCTATTTCTTCCGTGCCACTGCCGTTCCAGGCGGTGCACTTATTGCGCCTCTGATTCTGTCCACAAGGATGTGAAATGCACCCGGATGCACGCTGCCCATTGCTCAAGCCAGGCCCCGCTCAACGTTTCGTGGAGATGACCCGCTTGTCGTCATTGAATGCCAAATACTTCGCGCTGGCGGCGCTGGCAGTGTGGACGCTCTTTGTCGCTGCGGCGGCTCAGGCGGCCGGGCCTGAAGAGGAGTTACTGCGCCAGCAGGAGCGTGAACGAGCGCTGCGTGATCAACTGGAATCGCGGCCCGATGTGCGGCTTCAGGCCCCCACGCTGGACGAAGGCGGCTCTCGCCTCCCTGCAAAAGAAGCGCCCTGCTTTGCCATTAATGACATTCGCCTGATTGGCGAGGCCTCCGAGAAGTTTCAGTGGGCACTGAAGGCGGCCAACCCCAAGGATGATCCTGCCGTCGGCCGCTGCCTGGGTGGCGCGGGCATCAACATGACGATGAAGCGCATGCAGAATGCGATCATCGAGGCAGGCTACGTCACCACTCGTGTTCTCGCCGAAGCTCAGGATTTGAACAGCGGAATTCTGGTGCTGACCATCGTGCCGGGGCGTATTCGCGAGATTCGTTTTGCGGAAGGCACCAGCCGTCGCGCCAACCTGTGGAATGCGATGCCCGCCAACCCCGGTGATCTGCTCAACCTGCGCGACATCGAGCAGGCGCTGGAAAACTTCAAGCGTGTGCCTACGGCCGAAGCCGATATCCAGATTACGCCTGCCCGGGCAGCGGATGCCAAACCTGGCGAAAGTGACGTCGTGATCAAGTGGAGCCAGCAGCTTCCGGCCCGCGTGAGCCTGTCTGTGGATAACTCGGGCAGCAAGACCACCGGCAAATATCAGGGCAACGTGTCGCTGTCGCTGGACAACCTGCTGTCGCTCAACGATCTGTTCTACGCCAGCTTCAACCACGACCTGGGCGGCGGCGAGTCCGGGCGACGTGGCTCGGATGGCAATACCTTCCACTATTCTCTGCCGTTCGGTTACTGGCAGTTGGCATTCACCACCAGTGAGTACAACTACGAGCAGTCCGTCGCGGGTGCCACCCAGACGTATGAGTATCGTGGCGAGAGCCGCAACAACGACCTGCGACTGTCGCGCCTGCTGTACCGCGATGCGGTGCGCAAGACCACGGCATGGGGCGGCCTGTGGACAAGGTCTTCGGAAAACTTCATCGATGACACCGAAATCGGCAACCAGGACCGGCGCATGGCGGGCTGGCAGTTCGGTCTCGATCATCGCGAATTCATCGGCGCGTCGATTCTCGATCTCGGCGTCGCCTATCGTCGCGGTACCGGCGCCCATGACTCGTTGCAGGCCCCTGAAGAACCGTCTGGCGCAGGCACGTCGCGCTCGCAGATCATCACCGCCGACGCGCAGTTGCAAGTGCCGTTCACCCTCAGCGACCAGCGACTGCGCTACATCGGCGGCTGGCGTTCGCAGTGGAACCGGACACCGTTGGTGCCGCAGGACCGCTTCTCGATTGGCGGGCGCTACAGCGTGCGCGGGTTCGACGGGGAAAACATCCTGTCTGCGGATCGCGGCTGGACACTGCGTAACGAAATCGGCCTTGCGCTGGGGCAGACAGGTCAGGAGCTGTACACCGGTGTCGATTACGGCGAAGTCAGCGGTCAGGCCAGCGAGTTTCTGATCGGCAAGCGTCTGGCCGGTGCCGTGGTCGGTGTGCGCGGCGGTTACAAGGGGCTGTCTTATGACTGGTCGGTGGGCACGCCGCTCAAGAAGCCGGATGGCTTCGAGACCGCCAACGTGACCAGCGCCTTTACCGTCATCTGGTCCTTCTGAGGTCATGCCATGCGCTTCGAAACGCTAGACATCACTGCACCCGGCCTGATCGACGAGCCGTGGAACGAGGCAACAGTGCTCGGCTCGGTCACCTGGCTGTGGATGCATTCCAAAGCGCATCGCGATGCGCCGCTGCATGCCCTGCCGACACTGCTGCTGCCTGCGCTCAAGCATCGTCAGTTCGTGCTCGGCAGCGAAAACGGCAAACCGGTGTGCTACCTGTCCTGGCTCAACCTCGACGAAGCCGCCGAGCAGCGCTACCTGCAGCAGTCGCCGCTGACACTGAGCGAAGCCGACTGGCACAGCGGCGAGCGAATCTGGCTCAACGACTGGGTAGCACCGTTCGGGCACAGCGCAGCGCTGTCACGCGTGCTGCACCGCCAGTTGTTCGCCAACAAATGTGGGCGTGCGCTTTATCACCGCGGTGAAGAGCGCGGCCTGCGGATCAAGACATTCCAGGGCATCGGTGTGATCCCTGAACAGGCCAAGGCCTGGTTTGCGGCTCATCCGGTCGCCACCGCACCGTCACCTAACCCCTTATAAACGCTGGTTTCGCGGGCTGGCTCCGCAGATGGAATTGCTATGAACAAGCACCTGTACCGAATCGTTTTCAACAAGGCACGCGGGCTGTTGATGGTGGTGGCGGAGAACGTCGCCAGCCAGGTCAAGGCACCGGGCACCCGTGCCAGCCGCACGGCCGTCGCACCTGGCTGCACCGCGACGCTGGGGCCGCTGCGTTTTGCGTTGATGACCGCGATCGGGCTGGTGTCCTTGAGCGTCGTACCGGCGTGGGCGGCGGGCACCATTGTGGCGGATCCTTCTGCCGCAGCGGGCCAGCGTCCGACGGTGATCGAAAGCGCCAACGGTACGCCGCAGGTGAATATTCAGGCACCGAGCGCTGCCGGGGTGTCGCGCAACACTTACAACCAGTTCGATGTCGACAAACGTGGCGTGATCCTCAATAACAGCAGCGCCAACAGCCAGACGCAGCTGGGTGGCTGGATCGAGGGCAACGCGGCGATGGCCAAAGGCAACGCGCGGGTCATCCTCAACGAAGTCAACGCCAGCAACCCCAGCCAGTTACAGGGCTACGTCGAAGTCGCGGGTCAGCGTGCCCAGGTGGTGATCGCCAACCCCGCCGGCATCACCTGTGACGGCTGCGGTTTCATCAATGCCAACCGCGCGACCCTGAGTACCGGCCAGGCGCAACTGGAAAACGGCGCCATCACCGGTTACACCGTGAACAGCGGCGCGATCACTATTCAGGGCAAAGGCCTTGATACTCGCGACGCCGACTACACCGACCTGATTGCCCGCACCGTGCAGGTCAATGCGGGGATCTGGGCGAACGACCTGAAGGTGACCGCCGGACGCAACCAGGTCAACGCCGACAACACCCAGGCCACGCCTCAGACCGGGGCCGATGGCGACAAGCCCGCCGTGGCCATCGACGTGGCGCAACTGGGCGGCATGTACGCCGGGAAGATCATGCTGGTGGGCACTGAATCGGGTGTCGGCATGCGCAACGCCGGGCAGATCGGGGCCATGGCCGGTGAAGTGGTCATCAGCGCCGATGGTAAATTGCAAAACCAGGGCGCGATCAGCAGCGCAACGGCGACCCGCATCAACGCCACCAGCGTCGACAACAGTGGCTCGCTGTACGCCAAAAGCGATTTGAATCTGGCCAGCTCCGGCGATATCGACAACAGCGGCACCATCGCCAGCCAGAATCAAACCAGCATCAACGCCAAGGCGATTCGCAGCACCAAAGGCTCCAGCCTGGCAGCGGGCGCAGGCGTGGACGGCAAACTGGGCAGCAGCGGCAACCTTACGGTGCGCGCCACCAGCGTCAAGGCCGAGGGGCAGAACCTTGCGGCAGGCGATCTCAGCATTCAGGCCGATGACCTGGACCTTAGCGGCAGCCAGACTCAAGGTCATAATGTCACCCTGACCGCCAACAACGGCGACGCCAACCTCAGCGGCAGCAAGGTCGATGCCAGCCAGACCCTCGCGGCCAGCGCGACGAAAACCCTGCGCACCGACAGCGCCAGCGTCAACGCCGACAACCTGCAACTGAACGCCAGCGACCTGTCCAACGTCGGCGGCGAGCTGATTCAGACCGGCGTCGCCGACACCGCGATCAACGCCAGCGCGACCCTCGACAACCGCAGCGGGCGCATTGCCTCAAACGCCAACAACGCCCGACTCAGCGCCAACCGCGTCGACAACAGCGGCGGCACCATTGAACATGCCGGCCAAGGCTCACTGAATATCCAGGCCAACCGGCTCGATGGCAACACAGGCAGCATTGCCAGCAATGGCGCGCTGTCGATCAAGGCTGCCGATGTGGTGGTCGATGATGGCCTGACCCAAGGCCGGCAGATCACCCTCGACACCACCAATCTGTCCAACCAGCGCGGGCGTATTCTGCAAACCGGCTCTCAGCCTTTGCAGATCAACGCCAGCCAGCAATTCGACAATCAGAACGGTCAGGTCAGCAGCCCGGGCGCTGTGGCGCTCAACGTCGGCACGCTGAATAACCAGAGCGGCAAAGTCATCGCCACCGACGGCGGCCTGCTGACGGTCACTGCGGGTGATCTGATCGACAACAGCGGCGGCACGCTGGCGGCCGGCGGCACCGCGCAACTGAACGGCGCGCGTCTGGAGAATACCCAGGGCACGGTCAGCGCTGGTGGCGAGCTGCAAGCGCAGTTCAGCCAGTTGAACAACATCGGCGGCACGCTGGCGTCGACCCAACGCATGGCGATCATCGCCGGGCAGTTCAACAACACCAATGGCGTACTCGGCTCGGTGCAGTCCGGCCTGTCGGTCAACGTGAGCAATGGCGCGCTGAACAACAACGGCGGGAGGTTGGAAGCCCAAGGTGACATCGCCGTTACGGCTCAGGGCCTGGATAACCGCAGTGGTGTGATCAGCGGTCAGGCACTGGACCTCAACAGCAACGGCGCTCTGGCCGACAACAGCGACGGCACACTCGACGCCCGCGCCACCCTCGACCTGCGCAGCGGCGAGTTGCGTAACGCGGCGGGCTTGATTCAGTCCGCAGGCAAGCTGTCCATCGACACCGGCAGCCAGGCGCTGAACAACCTGCAATCCGGCACCACCAAAGGCATCAGCGGCCAGGATGCGGTGGAAATCCGTAGCGCCAGCCTCAACAACAGCGCAGGCTTTTTGAGCGCCAAGGGCAACCTGTTGCTCAACGCCAGCGACGTGGCCAACACCGACGGTGGCCAGATCATTGGTGAGAAAACCGTACATATTGAAGGCGCTCGACTGGACAACCGTGGCGGCCAATTGCAAAGCCTCGGCGACGTCGAGCTGGTGCTGGGTCAGACCCTCAACAATCAGGGCGGTCTGGTACGCAGTGCGGGCGCGTTGAGCCTGAGCACTGACGTGCTCGACAACAGCGCCACCCAGGGCACCAACCAAGGCCTTGAAGGTCGCAGCATGAACCTGGCGGTCAACACCCTCAACAACCAGAGCGGTGCCTTACGCACCGATGAAGGTCTGTTGCTGGGCGTGAGCCAGACGCTGAATAACCAGAGCGGGCTGATCTCTTCGACCGGCGACCTGACCATCAGCGACCGCGATACGGCACAGCGTCGCCAGTCCATAAACAACCTCGACGGTACGCTGATTGCGGGCAAGCTGCTGTCGCTGAATGCGGCGTATTACAGCGGCACGGGCCGGGCGCTGAGCCTGGGTGACATCAACTTCAGGTTGCAGAACGGCCTTGATTTGAGCGGGCAGATTCAGGCCAACAACAACGTTGATCTGAGCACCGCCGGGGCGCTCAACAACACCGGGCGTTTACTGGCGGGCAAGGCGCTGCTGGTCAGCGCACAGACGCTCGACAACAGCGCCAACGCCGAAATCAGCGCAGGCCAGGTTCGCCTTAACGTCGCTGACACGCTGACCAACCGTGGCCTGATCGATGGCCAGCAAGTGCGCGTGCAGGCCACAACCCTCAATAACCTGGGCACCGCCCGCCTGTATGGCGATCAACTGGCGATTGCCACCAGCACCTTGAATAACCTCGATGAAAACGGCATCGCGGCGACCATTGCGGCCCGTGAGTCGCTGAACATCGGCACCGGCACCCTGAACAACCGTGAGGAATCGCTGATCTTCAGTGCCGGCGATCTCGCCATCGGCGGCGCCCTCAGCGCCCTCGACACGGCTCAGGATCGTGCTCAGTTACTGACTAACGCCAGTGCAACCGTCGAAGCGCTCGGCAACCTGTCGCTGAACGTACAAAGCGTGCGCAACACCAACGAACATTTCAGCACCCGCGACGTGGAAGTCAGCCGCACACCGGAACAGGAATTCCAGCTTACTGGCTCGACCAATCGCTATCAGGCCAACGAAATCTCGCTGCGCAATGACGAGGTGAATTACCTGGTCACCCCTGAAGGCCAGCGCGACAACTGGAATCGCTACGACTACACCCGCGTGGTGAACGAAACCCAGATCGCCACCTCGGCACCGGCCCAGATCCTGTCTGGCGGGACCATGCAGATCAGCGCGGGCGACGTGCTCAACGACAAGAGTCGCATCATCGCCGGCGGGCTGTTGCAGGCGGACGTGACCAGCCTGACCAACACCGAACTGTCGGGCGAGCGCACGACAACCGACAGCGGCACCGTAACCAACTTTTACCGTATGCAGCGCAAGGGCCGTGACCGGCAGGGGTCGAACACCGCCGCCTACACCCCTGCCCCGTTGATTCAGGAAATCTCCCTGCAACCGACCGTCTTCGCGCAGAACTCGGTCGTCAGCGGCACCGGCACACAAATCAGCGCGCGCGGCACTCAGGCCGTCGGCCAGCAAATCGCCTCCACCGGTACCTTCAGCGCTCCGGTTGCGCGCACCTTTCAGGTCGCGCCGATCGTTCAGGTCGCCGCGCAGACCTCTCAGAACGCACAAGGTGTGGCCGAGCAGATTCGCACCGGCGGTCCGTCCCTCGAACTGCCGAACAACAGCCTGTTCACCACCAACCCGCAAACCACCAGCAATTACCTGATCGAAACCGACCCGCGTTTCGCCAGCTATCGCACCTGGCTGTCTTCGGATTACATGCTGGAGCGCCTGCAAGTCGACCCGGCCCTGACCCAGCAGCGTCTCGGCGATGGCTTCTATGAGCAAAAACTGATTCGCGAACAGGTCGCGCAACTTACCGGTCGACGCTTCCTCGATGGCTATGCGAATGACGAAGCGCAGTACCGGGCGCTGATCGACAATGCCGTCACCCTTGCCAATCAATGGCAACTGGTGCCGGGCGTCGAGCTGTCCCCCGAGCAGATGGCGCAACTGACCAGCGATATCGTCTGGCTGGTACAGAAAAAAGTCACCCTCGCCAGCGGCGAAACCCGCAACGTGCTGGTGCCGCAGGTTTACGTGCGTGTGCAGGAAAGCGACCTTAACGGCTCTGGCTCGCTGATTGCCGGGCAACGCCTGAATCTGAACATCGCCGGTGACCTGGTCAACAGCGGCAGCCTGGCCGGGCGCAGCGTGATGGCGATTACCGCGCAGAACATCGAAAACCTCGGCGGCCGCATTCAGGCCGACAAGGTCTCGCTGACGGCACGGGAAAACCTCGACAACCTCGGCGGCCTGATCGGCGCAACAGACAGCCTCGCCATCAACGCCGGGCAAAACGTTAACGTTGTGTCCAGCAGTCGCGACAGCAGCAGTGCCCAAGGCACCCGCACCAACCTGTCACGCGTGGCCGGCCTGTTCGTCAGCGGCGCTGGCGGCACCATGGGCGTCAACGCGGGCAAAGACCTCAACCTGACCGGCGCTCAGGTGGTCAACGCAGGCACTGGCGGCAGCACCTCGCTGCAAGCAGGCAACAACATCAACCTGACGACCGTCGGCGAAGCCCATCAGCAATCGGTCAACTGGAACGGCAGCAACTGGCGCAAGGACGCCAGCCAGACCGAAGTCGGCTCAACCATTCAAGGCCAGGGCGACGTGCGCCTCAGTGCCGGGCAGGACCTCAATGCCCGGGGCGCGAGCGTCACCAGCCAGCAAGGTGCAATCATCGCCGACGCCGGGCGCGACGTGAACCTGACCGCTGCGCAAAACACCCAGTTCGCCGATGAAGCGCATAAATTCAAAGGCAGCAACGGCCTGTTCTCCAGCAAGACCACCACCACACGCGACACCGTCAACCAGACCCAGGCGCAAGGCTCGACGCTGAGTGCCGAGAAAACCTATGTGCAGGCCGGTCGCGACATCAACGTCAGCGGCAGCAACGTGGTGTCCACTAACCAGACCGTTCTGGCGGCTGACAACAACATCAACATCGAAGCGGCGACCGAGAGCAGCAGCGAACGTCACGACAAGTCAGTCAAGAAAAGCGGCCTGTTCAGCGGCGGCGGCATCGCGGTCACACTCGGCACCCAACAGCAAACGGTCAAGGACCTCACCACCAGCCAGACCGCAGCGGCGAGTACCGTGGGCTCGACCAAGGGCGATGTGCTGATGGAAGCGGGCAAAGGCTATCGCCAGGTGGGCAGCCAGGTGAGCGCGCCAGAAGGCAGCGTCGACATCACCGGGCAAACCATCGATGTCGTCGAAGCCCGCAACACCAGCAAGCGCGAGCGTGAAACCCTGTTCAAACAGACCGGCTTCACCCTGACCGTCACCAACCCGGTGATCAGCGCCATTCAGACCACCCAGCAGATGAAGCAGGCGTCGGAGAAAACCGACGACGGGCGCATGAAAGCGCTGGCAGCCGCTACGGTCCTGCTGGGCGGTAACAACGCCGCCACGGCAGTGGCAATGAACCCCGACATGGCGGGCGGTCTCAACATCAGCCTGTCGCTGGGCACCAAGAAAAACGAAAGCAAAACCACCCAGACCAGCGACAGCGCCGCCGGCTCGACCATCACCGCCGGGCAGGACGTGCGCCTGCGCGCGACCGGCGCAGGTGCAGACAGCGACATCACGGTACAAGGCAGTCAGATCAAAGCCGGACGTGACGCCAGCCTGATGGCCGACGGCGACATCAACCTGCTCGCCGCCAATAACACCAGCCAGCAAAACACCGACAGCAAAGGCAGCAGCGCCAGCGTCGGCATCGGCTTCTCGTTGGGCGGCACCAAAAACGGCTTTACCCTGGACTTGGGCGTCACCGGCAATAAGGGCCAGGCTGACGGTGACGAGCTGACCCATACCAACACCAAAGTGGAGGCTGGCAATCAGTTACTGCTGGCCTCTGGCGGCGACACCCAGATCAAGGGTGCGGTGGCGAGTGGCAAGAAGGTCATCGCCGACGTCGGCGGCGATCTGAATATCGAAAGCCTGCAAGACACCAACACCTACAAGGTCGACGAAAAGAGCCTCGGCTTCGGCGTCAGCCTGTGCATTCCGCCGTTCTGCACCGGCATGAGCACCATCAGTGGTGCCAGCGGCAACTTCGGCGCGACCAACATCGACTCCAACTACGCCAGCGTCACCGAGCAATCGGGCATCAAGGCCGGTGATGACGGTTTCGACATCAACGTGCGGGGCAACACCGACCTGGTCGGCGCCGTGATCGCCAGCAGCGACAAGGCCGTGCAGGACGGCAAGAACAGCCTGGTCACCTCCAGCCTCACCAGCCGCGACATCAAGAACAAGGCCGATTACGACGCCAACACCGTCAGCCTCGGTGGCGGCTACAACGAAATCAGCAAGGACCAGAAAGGCAACGTCCAGACCGGCGGCAAGGGCACCCCCGGCACCGAGCTGGCGAAAAACGAGAACCAGATCGGCGCCAACATGCCGATTGCCATCAGCGCCAGCGACAACGCCAGCAGCGTGACGCGCAGCGGTATCAGTGGCGGCGCGGTCGTCATCACCAACGACGCCGAACAGCAGAAACGCACCGGCAAGACCGCTGAGCAAACCGTCGCCAGCCTTAACCGCGACGTGTCCAGTGACCGCGACGGCAGCAACTCGCTCAAGCCGATCTTCGACGAAGACGAAGTCCGCGCCGGTTTCGAGATCGTCACCGCGTTCTCCAACGAAGCCAGCACCTTCCTCGCCAACAAGGCGCGGGAAGCGGACCTCAAGCGGCAACAAGCCAAAACGCTGCAGGAAAAAGCCGATAAAACCGCCGGTCTGACCGACACCCAGCGCATGGACTTGCAGATCAGCGCAAGACAACTGTCGGCAGAAGCCAATGACATCTCCGAAAACTGGGGCGCAGGCGGCACCTACCGGCAGATCACTACCGCCCTGATCGGCGCAGCTGGCGGCAACATCAGCGCCGGCAACGCCGCCTTCGTGCAAGGCCTCGTAGTCAACTACGTTCAGCAACGCGGCGCAGGCTACATCGGCGACTTGGTAGCGGACGGCGAACTCACTGAAGGCTCCCCACTGCACGCCGCCCTGCACGGCATCGTCGCCTGCGCGGGCGCCGCCGCCAGCAGCCAAAGCTGCGGCAGCGGTGCCGCAGGCGCAGCGGCGTCCAGCCTGCTGACCGGTTTGTTCTCACAAAGCAGCCCGGACGAAAGCGAAGAACAACGCGAAGCCAAACGTAATTTGATCGTCAGCCTGGTAACGGGGCTGGCAGCGACCAGTGCTTCTATCGACCCGACTGCCGCGAATACAGCGGCGGGTGCGGCGGTGGATAACAATTGGTTGGCGACGCAGCAGATTGTGCAATACAAGAAGGAACTGGCCGAAGCGAAGGGTACTGAAGTATTTACCGTTTTTGCAAAGTGGGCATTCATCAGCAGCAAGCAAGATGTCCTGACCCAGTTCGGTGTTGGTAAAGGGCTGGCGCAATCGGGCTGGAATGATGTTGAAGGTCTGGCTCAGTTCGTGGCGAATCCTATTGAAGGATTAAAGGGCCTCAAAGAGCTGATCGCAAATCCGGAAGCTCAGAAGCAATTCAGAGCCGAATTTCTAGCAGATGCAAACAAGAAGATTGACACGATCACAAACGCGCTGGAAGTAGGCGGTGATCAAAACGCCGAGGACTTGGGCGTGGCGCTTGGAGAGATTGCCTGGCAGGTCGGTAGCATTGTCACCGGCGTGGGCAGCGCTGCAAAAGGCGTCGCCGGCCTAGCCAAAGCCGGGATCAAGGTGGGCACCGCAGAACTTGATAAGATGGCTGATCTGGCTAGAATGGAGAAGCTCGCCAAAGCCGAAGCTTTACGCAGCAGTGTTGTAGGCGCTGTCGCAGGTAGCCAGAAGGCAAGTGCTAACTCCAAATTCGGGCAGCTTGCTAAAACTGAGGCTGAGCTTCGGGATGCTCAACGTGTAGATGGTGCAAAAGGGCCGGAGCAGGTTATCCCTGATGAAATCAACCCTCCCAAGTTCAGCCGGGTTGAAGACCTGTTTGGGCAGACATTTGAAAGTATCCCGCTGTCGCACCTTCCCAATTGGAAGACCGGTTCGCTTGTAAATGATGGGGTGTTGGGCGAGCAACTGGCCCTGCAAACCCTTAACGAAAAAACCGGCCTCAATTTCAAACCTCTGCAAAACAGTAGCAACCACGGCTGCGATGGCTGCGCGGTGGCGATCAATGGCGATACGATTACCGTGGTGGTAATGGATGCGAAGTCTTCGGTGAACGGTGTGAATGCGGCACGCACGCCGCATGGGGATCCGGCTACAAGACTGAGAGGGTGGTTGGCTGACGATTCGATAACCGAATCCGATCCTGCGTTGGCTGGAGCTTTGAGATCCGCGCTGGGAAGCGATGGAGTCAAAGTCCAAGGCGTTACCGTTAAAATCGGCTTGCCAGCACCCAGTAAAACAGGTCAAGCAGAAATTAAGGTGGAATCATGGCCCAAAAAATAAGTCAATGTGAACGCGTGGGTGTGAACCCAGGGTGGCCATCCTACAAATCAGTACTAGCTCGCATCGCCAGAGGGCCGCATGTTGAGGACGCGTTTTATGTAAATGAGATACGCAGATACGTCACGAGGGAGGATGCAAGGCCCACTGATCCAATGATGGTTCCAAATAAAAATAATGCGACAGATAGCATCCCAGAACAAATGGCGCGGGTTAGACTTTATAAAGTACTTGCCACTGCCCCAGACAACCCGCAATGGTTGCAAGAATTGGCTCATTGGATGCGCTACTACCAAGTAGGTGTTTGGCAATTGTACTTTTGGGCACACCAGTACGATCAACGTCCCGGTAATTATATTCGCCAACAAAACTACAGCATCCAAACCAGTGCCAACATGATGGCCGCGATGGCGATCCTGGGTTGGAAGGATGCCGTCCTCCATCAGGGCTATCTCACTCATGCGGCGCTTAATCGCGAACATCAGTTGGTGATCGAGTACGAAGAGCAGCACCGCCGCGCCCAAGCCTTTATGCTTCGCGTGTTTGCCGATTGGGTGGGAGATGTATCGCACCTGTGGCCGGCCTATGCATATGATGAACCTACCTATGAAGCCCTACTGGCCAACTGGCGCACCGCCAACCCCGACGACTTGTTACCCTGCCTGCTTGCTGCATGTGACCGCCACACCTGGCAAACTGGCAAAGACAGCCAAAAGAATTCCTACGATTTCAATCA
Source organism: Pseudomonas syringae (assembly GCF_023278085.1). Taxonomy (NCBI): domain Bacteria; kingdom Pseudomonadati; phylum Pseudomonadota; class Gammaproteobacteria; order Pseudomonadales; family Pseudomonadaceae; genus Pseudomonas; species Pseudomonas syringae. The sequence continues at coordinate 5,199,991 of NZ_CP066265.1, forward strand.
GGTTTGCCGCATGGAGCGCGTCCCGTTGGAAATCCTCTATATACTACGTCTACGCCAATGGGAAGGCTTGCCCAATCCTCAGCAGATTGATCATCCCCTGATGGCCGCGCCCTTTGACCAATTGCCGCCCGAGCAGCCAGTGCCTGAGTTGGACGAGTTGATGCAAGGTGTGCTCAAACGCGCAAGGGAAGACTGGCCACAGTACGATGAAGTGCTGTCTTTGCAAGCATTGAAGAGTTGAATAGATGCAAGAGGTGAGATGCGGTAATTAGTGACTTGGCCGCTAATCCAGCAAGCTCATTAAAACAAAGCAATGGGGGTTGTGTTCAATCCAAATCTACCTGCCCCTGTCGCTGGCCCTGCTGCCGTGAAACGGCTCGCCAGAGATGCTTTGCTAAACCCAATCCTCATCTTTTTCCAAGTGAGGTTTGTAGCGCGGACACAGTCGAAAGTAGTCCTTCTAAAGAACGGTGGTGTCCAGTTTGAAAGCGTAAGTAGTTAAAGCTTTGACCTTAAGTCAGAAATGTCGTTAAAGGAGTAATTTATGCTAACGGCATCTCTATAATCCCCCTTGAAGAACGGGTGAAGAGTTGGCACCGGAAGCGCTAAGCTGAATGTTCGACTTGAGCTGCTGAGAGGGGCGAAATAAATGAGAGACCAGTATTTCGAAGCATTTATAGCTGAAGCGGGCGAAGCTAAAAGCCGTCGCGAAGTATCTCATGAGCAAATCTCAAAGTATCGGGATATTTTGCCTAACGCCTTATTACAATATTGGCAGGAGGAAGGTTGGTGCTGTTACGCAAATGAACTTTTCTGGACCGTTAACCCCGATGAATACAAGCATCTGCTTGATATGTGGCTGACAGGAACTGACATCAAAGAACTTGATAACTACCACGTTATAGCAAGAAGCGGCTTTGGTGCTCTTTATGCGTGGGGCGAGAAGTATAATCAAAAAATAGTTATCTCGTGTCCGACAGGGTCAATTGCGGCATTAAAAAACAAACTACAAAAACCTAACAAAGATCCAGGCATGGCAATAAGGTCATTTTTTTCCATGTTCGACAAAGAAAGATTTGACATTGAGGACGGCGCAGGTAATTTTATTTTTGAACAGGCACTGAAAAAGTTAGGTCCACTCGAAGATCATGAGCTGTATGGCTTTGTACCCGCATTATTTGTTGGTGGAGAAGCATCGATAGATCATGTAGTAAAATGTGATCTGGATGTTCACTTGACAATTCTTCGCCAGCTGCGATAAAAATGAAATAGCCTGTGAAAAGCTTTTTCGCAGGCTATTTTTATAACCAACTTTTAATATCAGTGCGAAAATCACAAATCCTACCAGCAAACTACTAGTTATGAAATTCACAACAGCTTATAACCCGGTCACCCAAGCATTTGCATTAATGACGCAAAAGGAGCTGCGCGAATTTTATGACGCCTTTATGCTCAACATACCGTATTGTCTGGACGATCTAATCCATGAAGTGTGGAAGACACCTGGATTTGAAGATTGGAGTGCAGATTTTACTCCAAACTCTTTAGATACTCTGGGCGAGTGGATTGCCAACAGAATTATGAAAAACCGCCTAAACCACAAAAAAAGTGAAACCTAGGCAGACTCTAGAGACAGTAAAGAAGCGCCAGAAAGGAAGAGTTTAACGGATGAAGAGTTAGCGCTAGCAGTGAGTGCCGGAATGTAGTACGGTGAAGTTTCTGTTAAAAGCAACCCAGCATTACATTGGGAACAATTAAAAGGGGGCAAGAGAAATGCAGATTACGGCCAACCCGTAATACTGGGGAAAAACACTATACCTATTAACCCGATAAGAATTGCCAACGTATTCATGTGCGGTGTAGCTGACGGTTCAAAAACGAGCAGGCGGCTTCGAGAAACTTATGAAGATTGGATGAAAATTATACAACAAGAAACATGATATTTATCAGAAAAAAAACAAATCTCTGGGGAAAAATGTTGGCGGGATGTTAGAGATTAAAAATGTCCAAAATCTCTCAATGTCGAACCAACTGCGTGCGCAAATACAACACGCGACAGAAACAGGACAGCCTTTAAATCTTGTTGTGAGCCCGAGAACAAACAATGTGTCTAGAAGTCTTATTGAAGGCGTGCGGAGTACTGGCGGAAACGTTTACAGATACGACCCTAAAACTGGCGTAATTTCAGAGTTTTAACAAGTTATGAAACAGTATACGCAGATGTCGATTAGAACAAAGGTTGATACCTTTGACTTGAAGCTTGGTAAAGATTTTATTGCCTCGTTGCATGAGTGGGGCGGGCTAATTTTGCCAGAGCAAATATCACATAACGCCGATAAGTTCGTAGATTCATTTGTGGGTGCAGATGAGTGTAAGGATTATTGGGGGGCTGAAGGGGAGATGCGGGTTAACGGCTCAATGTCTCGCTTCCATGAAGATTTTGCCTGGCGCCGAAAAAAAACAATTAAATCCACTGGATATATTCGGCATAAAACTCAAAATATCCGTGGGCAAGTAGTTCCGGGCTCATTAAATTTTCGCTCTGCCTGTAGTGAAAAAGTGGACTGGTATTTGCTTTTTAAAAAATGGTGTGAAATATTTTCTCCGCAACTTGGCTGCCTTCATCAGTTTGCTGGTCTTGAACTTGACCCAAGACATAAAAATGATAGTTTTCAAATAGGCTCATTTAATGCTGCGTTGAAGCCGGATGTGCCAAACATTGGTTGGGCGATGTTTTATGGGGATGAGTTTGCAGAAGCCGTTGATGCTGATAAAATTGCAGCGGCAGGTTTTCCTATTGAAAAAATAAATAATGGCTATTTGGTCAGGGTTACAGAAAACTTCCAAGATGTTTTAGAAAACTTCCCGCTATTTTCCAGACGGCGCGCCGAACTCAAAGCGTTATTTCGAGAAGAATTCTTCCTCATCCAACACGAGCCTTTGGTTTCGGCCATTAGATGAGTATGATAATCTTAGCTCTAGTGATCTAACATTTTGGCTATGTTAGTTATTAGATAGAATATTTTATCTGACAACGGTGTAACGCCGGTGTTTTTGCATCCTTTTTTGTCGCCTTCCAGCCCCCACCCTATCTTATAGGCTGTAGACCTTTTCAACCCCCGCCGGGCGATTACAACCAGTGGTACAAAAAAGGGGTGTCCCAGGAAGGCATCGATACCGCTATGCGTCGCTGTGGTTACACAAATCTGGATGGTGTGGGAGACAGCTCGCCTATCGATGTGAAACTGACGCGCTTTTATTGCATGAAGGACGCAGGCTTCAAACGTAAAGATAAGATTGACCTTTGCAGGGAAGGCCGCATTGGCGAATCACAGGTCTGCGATGGTCGTCGGTAATCAACCACTGAAAGGAAAACAGGAATGAAATATCTACGCAATGGACTGTACAGCGGCGCACTGATCTTGGTCACATCAGCGTTGGGTGGTTGTGCATCTTCGGCAGCGATCACGGGTGAACCAGGTGTCAAGATGGGCGATAGCTATCATCAGGTGCTCGACGTGGTGAGCCGCAACAATGCAGTGACTAAGGAGGTTGACGGTCAAGGTTTCCGCGCTGAGGGTTATTCGCCAATGTTCAAGGCTTGCCGCACCAAATACTTCATCTTCCAGGGTGCCGATGGGTTGCAGCGCGTGACGTATGAGCCAGCGCCGCATTTGTCGATGAACCAGAACTGCCGCCAGCCTTAACGCCCTCTGAGAGTCGATGCCTGATGAAACTGCTGCCTGTTATTTCGTGCGTACTGGTGCTTTCGTCGCTTGGTGGTTGCGGCCAAGTGGCAAATATACGATCGCTGTCCACAAGTTACGTACCACCCGAAACGGGCGAAACCGCGCGCGTACGCTTAGTCACCGACGGCCTGGTACGCGCGGTGCCCGGCCGCGATTGCATGGATTGGAATGTGCCGGGTGCCGGCGTGATGGCCTCGGCAAAGTCCGGCTTCCCCGACCATAATGGCGAAAGTTTGCGTATGCCCGGCCCGATTTACTCCTGGGCGGGTGCGGTCTCATCAGAACTGGTTGTTCCGGCGAACAAACCAATCGCATTGCATTATCTAGGGCGACTTCAATACGCCAGGCAATGCTTCAAAACAATAACCTTCGTGCCAAGGCCCGGTATGGATTACATGGTGCAGGCATCTATGTCGGAGGACTGCTCGTTCAAGCTGTCTGAGCTTTCACTCAATGGGCTGCAATGGATCTCTGTAGAACCGAAGCCAAAAGGTAAAGTTTCGATGTGTAACTCTATGGATAATTTTTAGCTCTAGAGCAGCGCAAGTTCAAGTATGAGTACCGCGCAAAAAAAGAGTACAAAAAAAAAGCAATCATCTTTCAATAGCACCGCCAGATTAACAGTAACCGTCGGTCAAGACGGACAGTTTTAACGTTGAGTACTCAATAAACGGCGCTCGACCTACAGAGATTTTATTTAAAAATTCACCAGGAGGCATTTGATGCGCAACGATAGTGAGATTTATAACGACATGGGTGCAATTTTGGTAGCTATTGCTCCAAAGGACGCTTGCAAGGTTATAATGCGCGCAAAACTTTCTGAAGAGTTAGATACCTGCTCCTATGAGTACGACTATATAGATGATCACGGCAAGTCAGCTTGGCTCACTGCGGGTGGCCGTGCAAACACCGATATGCTGGATCTGCTTGTAGAACTGCGTAAATGGTATATCAAAAACAAACTAACTGCCGACTTACCTGCTTGGAATGGGTGTGAGGTGACTCTCGACTTAGCTAATGAACAACTAGGGATTGACTTTACTTATCCTTAATTACACTTCGCCCAACATCGACCCTCGCGCAGGCGCGATTTAGTTCTATCGACATCTGAGCTATCTAATGCGACTTACAAATTCATTACATGCCTAGGTTGCAAGTACTCAAACTAGGTATGCCAGGCAAAACAAATTAAATTTTTGAAGAACGTCCAAGCCAACCTTATTTGAAACCAGAAAACTTTTAATTATTTTGCAGACACACCAAACTAACGACTGAGATACATCGATAATCAATCGGCAATTATTATCCGGTGAACAGCGCCATTCAGACCGCCCAGCAGATGAAGCAGGCGTCGGAGCAAACCGACGACGGGTGCATGAAAGCGCTGGCAGCAGTCATGGTCCTGCTGGGTGGTAACAATGCCGCCACTGCGGTGGCGATGAACCCCATCGATGGCCCCAATGGCTTGGGCAAACTGATCAGCAACTCGGAGGTCAGAGCGCAGCTTGGTGATAGCGTCGTTAGAAGAACGGTTCGCTTGTAAATGATGGGGCGTTGGGCGAGCAACCGCCCCTGCAAACCCTTAACGAGAAAACCGGCCTCAATTTCAAACCTCTACAAAACAGTAGCAACCACGGCTGCGATGGCTGCGCGGAGGCAATCAAAGGCGATACGATTACCGTGGTGGTGATGGATGCGAAGTCTTCGGTGAATGGTGTGAGTAAGGCCAGTACGCCGCATGGGGACCCGAGGGCGCGGTTGGAGGGGTGGCTGGGTAATAGATCAATTGCCGACTCTGATCCTGCTTTACGCGATGCTTTGCAAGCGGCGTTGGATTCAGGAAAAGCCAAGGTTCAAGCTGTAACAGTCAAAGTCGGTGTTCCCGCCCCCAGTAAAACAGGTGTAGCAGAATTTAAGGTGGAACCATGGACCAAGAAGTAATTCAGTGCGAGCGCTCGGGCGTGAACCCGAAATGGCCCTCCTACAAAAGTGTGCTGGGGCGCATAGCCAAGGGGCCACACGTCTCAGATGAATACGAGTTGAATGGCATCCGTGAATATGTTGAGCGCGGCGATGCATTTGCGAAGCCATCAATGCCTGTACCGAATAGTGACAACGTTACGCGTAGTAGCTCCGAATGGATGGCCGTCACACGAGCCCACAAGGTAATTGCAACCGCACCAGATAATCCGCAATGGCTTCTGGAATTGGCCCATTGGCTGCGCTATTACCAAGTAGGAATTTGGCAGTTGTTCTTCTGGGCGGGCCAGTTCGACATTATTGCCAAAGCGGCAGGCAATGATCGACGCCGCCAAAACTACAGCATCCAAACCGCCACCAATATGATGGCTGCCATGGCGATCCTAGGCTGGAAGGATGCCGTCATCCATCAGGGCTATCTCACCCATGCGGCTCTCAACCGTGGGCATCAATTAGTGATTGAGTACGAAGAGCAACACCGCCGCGCCCAAGCCTTTATGCTGCGTGTGTTTGCCGATTGGGTGGGCGATGTCTCGCATCAATGGCCTGCTTATGCTTACGACGAACCCATCTACGAAGCCTTGTTGGCCAAGTGGCGCACTCCCAGCCCCGACGACCTGATGCCCTGCCTGTTGGCCGCGTGTGACCGCCACACTTGGCAAACGGGCAAAGAGAGCCAGAAGAATTCTTACGACTTCAATCAGGACTGGCACTTGGAGCGCGTGCCGGTGGAAATTCTCTATATCCTGCGCCTGCGCCAGTGGGAAGGTTTAGCCAATCCGCAGAAGATTGATCATCCGCTGCTGGCCGCGCCCTTTGACCAATTGCCGCCCGAGCAACCAGTGCCTGAGTTGGACGAGTTGATGCAAGGTGTACTCAAACGCGCAAGGGAAGACTGGCCACAGTACGATGAAGTGCTGTCTTTGCCAGCGCTGAAAGGTTGAATAGGGTGCAAAAGGACCAGGGCAGGTCCCTGATGAAATCAACCCTCCCAAGTTCAGCCGGGTTGAAGACCTGTTTGGGCAGACATTTGAAAGTATCCCGCTGTCGCACCTTCCCAATTGGAAGACCGGTTCGCTTGTAAATGATGGGGTGTTGGGCGAGCAACTGGCCCTGCAAACCCTTAACGAAAAAACCGGCCTCAATTTCAAACCTCTGCAAAACAGTAGCAACCACGGCTGCGATGGCTGCGCGGTGGCGATCAATGGCGATACGATTACCGTGGTGGTAATGGATGCGAAGTCTTCGGTGAATGGCGTGAATAAGGCCGGTACGCCGCACGGAGATCCGGCGACGAGGTTGAGAGGGTGGTTGGGTAATAGCTCAATTGCCGATTCGGACCCAGCGTTACGTGATGCTTTGCGAGCAGCGCTGCTTTCTGAAAACGCCAAAGTCCAAGGCGTGACCGTCAAAGTCGGTGTTCCTGCCCCCGGTAAAACAGGTGTAGCAGAATTTAAGGTGGAACCATGGTCCAAGAAATAATTCAGTGCGAGCGCTCGGGTGTAAACCCGAAATGGCCTTCTTACAAAAGTGTGCTGGGGCGCATAGCCAAGGGGCCACATGTCTCGGATGAATATGAGATAGCCGGTATTCGCGAGTACGTTACTCGCGAGGATGCTTCGCCGAAGCGTTCAATGATGGTTCCAAACAGAAACAATGCAACAGATGCTCGTGCAGAATGGATGTCGGTGACAAGGGCTCACAAAGTACTTGCCACTGCAACGGAAAACCCGAGATGGCTTTCCGAATTGGCACACTGGATGCGTTACTACCAAGTAGGCATTTGGCAGTTGTTTTTTTGGGCGGGGCAGTTTGACGTTTTGGCTAAAGCCGTAGGTAATGACAGACGCCAACAAAACTACAGCATCCAAACCGCTGCCAACATGATGGCCGCCATGGCGATTCTGGGCTGGAAGGAAGCTGTCATCCACCAAGGCTATTTGACCCATGCGGCGCTCAACCGTGGTCATCAACTGGTCATCGAGTATGAAGAGGAGCACCGCCGCGCCCAAGCCTTTATGCTGCGTGTGTTTGCCGATTGGGTGGGCGATGTCTCGCATCAATGGCCTGCTTATGCTTACGACGAACCCATCTACGAAGCCTTGTTGGCCAAGTGGCGTACTCCCAGCCCCGACGACCTGATGCCCTGTCTATTGGCCGCGTGTGACCGCCATACTTGGCAAACCGGCAAAGAGAGCCTGAAGAATTCTTACGACTTCAATCAGGACTGGCACTTGGAGCGCGTTCCGGTGGAAATTCTCTATATCCTGCGCCTGCGCCAGTGGGAAGGTTTAGCCAATCCGCAGAAGATTGATCATCCGCTGCTGGCCGCGCCCTTTGACCAATTGCCGCCCGAGCAACCAGTGCCTGAGTTGGACGAGTTGATGCAAGGTGTGCTCAAACGCGCAAGGGAAGACTGGCCACAGTACGATGAAGTGCTGTCTTTGCCAGCATTGAAGAGTTGAATGGTGCAAAAGGTGAGATGCGGCAATTAGTGACTTGGCCGCTAATCCAGCAAGCTCATTAAGACAAAGCAATGGGGGTTGCGCTCAATCCAAATCTACCTGCCCCTGTCGCTGGCCCTGCTCCCGTGAAACGGCTCGCCAGAGATGCTTTGCTAAACCCAAACCTCGTCTTTTTCCAAGTGAGGTTTGTGGCGCGGATACCGCGCCAACATGCCGATCGCGAATTGTGATGGATGCTAGTGAACTCAAACACCTTATTATGGCGTCTGGGTAACATACTGGCCTGCCGGTCAGGCCAGTGGTGCGACTGCCTCAGCTACAGCTACAGCTACAGCTACAGCTACAGTTGAAATAAACAGCACAAAGTTTGATAATTCGAATTAAAATAGCTTCGGAAAAACACAAATCCTGGAACTTAAGTCCTGTAAAAAGTGAAATATGTCAATGAACATACCAATTAATACAGCCATTGCAATTCAAAATGATATTTTTATATTGACGCTTGACGACTACCCTCCTCATGGTATTTTGGGTGGAATGAGTACCGACGAAAACCTGCAGGTTTGGCAGTACTCGGTCGATGTCATTCATCGATGCTTAGTGTCGGGCTTATGGAGCATATTGAATAAAGAATGGATGAACTATCATAAAGTAAAAGATTATGAATTTTTCTGTAAGAAACTTTCTGACCTGAACCCTTTTAATCTATCAGACGAAGGGGAAACATTCTGGCTTGAGCCTCTATTAAGCAGTACTGAATTGAGCTTTAACTTGATAAAAAAATATGGGATTAGTAGTTTATCTAAAGATTTATGCATCCCATTTATTTGCGAAATTGAAAATAATTTTTCAGCAAACGGCGTATCTTGGGAGTATGGCAGCTTTTATCCTATAACAGAAAATAGAGCCTGACTATCGCGGAGAGCATAAGTGCAGATAGAACTGCAGCCTCAGACCTACTCCTGAAGGCCTTGGAATTAGAACTCATGATTACTGGCAAGAGCTTAAAAACGGCATTCTTATTAAAATCATGGATTTCTCCGGTGCAAAATAATGAATGAAAAAGACATTGCTTCAATTTTGAAGGCGCAGGGCTGGGCTTGTGACAAGGACGAATTTGGTGATTGTTCTTGCGTCATCGATATCGGAGATGCTGAACTTCAGATCATCCCATCTGTAGGTAAGCGCGAGGACCATTTTCGAGTTTCGCTTATGCCTTCCATTTCATCAAAAGAATTTTCAGAGGCTGTTTCTTTTATATCGGGGGATGGCGGTAGTCATGCTCCGATTATAGTTTGCAATGAAGGACCGGAAAAAATCTCTAGCATTTCTAGTGATGATGTTATTAGTTTTTCTGAGAAAGCGATATCATGGGCTCGTTCTCAGAGTACCGAGGAAGGTTTGGCAGCTTATAGAAAGCTGCCAACTCATGCTAAAGGTGCAATGCCTGTCCGACACTTGGCGGCTCTAGCAATAGCGGGAGATGCTAGGCGTCTAGATGAATACAAGAAGAGCTTTGAAAAGGGTGACAGGCTTGGATTCGTACCCTACGTTACTTCAGATATGATTGATAGGGCACTTATGGTGGCTCAAAAACCAAGTAACCATCCAAGAAAAAAACCCAATTAAGGGGCTGGCTTTTTTATTAAATGCGATTTACGGTCGTAACCAGCAGAGCCTGCTAGCAGCGACATCCAGATCAAGGATGGGGTGGCAAATGGCAAGAAAGTCGTCAACGGCGTCAGCGTCGATATGAACATAAGAAGGTGTGTAATTGAGAGACGATTTTTTTCAGTCACTGATCGATAATCTTGGCGAACCAGACTCGCGTCGAGAAGTGCCCGGCTCAAGTAGTGAAAAGTATCGCTCGATATTACCCGAGGCTTTGCTTGGTTATTGGCGGAATGAAGGTTGGTGTTCCTTTGCTGATGGGCTGTTCTGGATTGTCGATCCGGAGCCATACAAAACGACACTCGATAGGTGGCTACAGGGTAGCGGCCTGGCAGAAATCGACAGCTATCATGTGATCGCAAGGGATGCTTTTGGTTCGTTGTATGCTTGGGGTGAGCGGCACCAGCGTAAGATCACGATATCCAGTCTAGCGGGCGGTATAGTCGCGTTGAAGAACCAGCTGCGTAAAGCCAACCCCCACCCGGACAGGACGCTGGGTATATTCCTTGGATCCTATAACCGGGAAAGTCTCGATTTCGAAGACAATCAAGGCAAGCCGCTATTTCAGCGTGCATTGAAGAAGCTTGGGCCAGTTGGCGAGGATGAGATGTACGCGTTTGAGCCTGCGCTTTGTATTGGAGGAAGGGCTGACCTTGAACACATGGTAAAAGTGGATATACATGCTCACCTAATGATTCTTGATCAATTACGACGCTAAATTAATTTAATCAACACAAGAATGATATTGACTTATCAGGTTGGAGAAAATAGCCTTATTAAAGACCTAAAGAATCGTTGGAACGCATCAACGGAGGTTCTCTAAGTCCAGCGGGGTGAGGTTAGATATTTTATACCTCGCTGGCCGCAGGATCACGCGCCTGTGGATCCTTTCAGAAAGCTAGGATACTAATATATGACTGAAACACTTTCGACAATTTTTCAAAGAACACGGGGCGCACCCATCGAGGTTTCGGGACGTCTTGTACAACCAATTTTTGAAAAAACTATTGAGACAGGCCAAAGCAATTTTTTTGCTCATAGACTTGGAGTATCTAACGAAGTATTAACTGGACTGCGTTTAAAGTCAGCAAACGGTTATATCAATATCAACAATCAACGCTATACTGATGTGATTTTATGGTCAGACACGAGCCCCGAGTCTGTTTACTTTTCTGTAGTAGCGAAGAAAGCTGGTGTGCTAAAGATTTGGAACGTATGGCGGGCAGACAATATTATCCAAGCATGGGTGGGAAATGCAGGAATTATGGTCAGCGAGGAAGCCCAGGGAAAACTGATGAAATTGGAGTGTAGCGGCGGTACAGAAATAGCGGATTTCACCACCCTGATTTATGAAATAAAGTCCATCTCTTAGTCATTCAAAAAGAGGTTCATAAAATAAAAAATTAAACATTGGCAGATTTCGCAGAAATATACACAGTATGCCTTTGGGCTAATCACTTTGAGGGAAATTTAAAGTGATATACACGAAATTATAGATCTAGAAATGTTCTACATACCTTGGCTGGCGCATCATTTTAAAAGATGGCGAGTATGCACCGCTGAGAAATTCCGGGACGAAGAATAGGGATATGGTATGCGTTTAGAAACAGTCGACAAAGAGTTACTAGATCGACTTAAAAAATCGACTATTGAGCAGCAGAAAAAATCAGCAATTGCTGCTTGCGAGCTTGCGTTAAAAATGAGCGAAGTAGACATCCCTGACGCTATTGCGTGCCTTGAGAGCATTCAGAGCGGCAATCTACTTTCTTCTGAAAAAATAAATAAACTGGAGATTATAATTGCACGTCTAGATGAGCAGTATTTCGACTCTAAGCACAATACTGATCGCCCCCTGAATGCTAAGAGCCTTCAGTTTTTTAGCCAAGCCAGAGCAATATCAGCCCTAATATTTTTAGGAAGAGAGCAGTCACTTACAGCAGCATCGGAAGCGATATACGAAGCATCTTCATCCGTAGATGATGGCACAATTATTTTTGAAAAAGTACGGTCGGTACTGTCAGCTTCTTAAGCTGCTTTAAAGTCAGATTAATCGGCATTATGATGCGCTGTTGAAAGCTGATAGTAGTATCCTACTGGAGGATACGCAAAATCGTATATAGCAGCGCAGCTTGAATAAAAACATCAACTTCAAGGTCTTCAGCCAGACTAATACGGGCTTAAAGCCGGGAGTGATAGAAGCATTGGTATCAGCTTTATGATAGATATATGTGTCATGGAGTCAATGAATGATTAACGAGCTAATCAAAATCCTATCTCCACCACAAGACAGGAATTTTGACGAAACACTATTGACTGCATTTGAAGCAAAAGAGTCCTTAATGCTGCCGGAGGATTTTAAAGAGATAATTTCCGTTTACGGAGGTGGTTTGGTTGATGATTTCATATGTATACTCGATCCAACCTCCAGCAATGGCAGTTTGAACTTTGAAAAAAGCAAGTACTTTCAAGATGCATACACGTCAATGCAGCAAGAGTTTCCATCTGATTACCCAAGGCCACGTCACCCTGCAAAAAACTCTTTTTTACCATGGGCCGTTACTAACAATGGAGAGACTTTTGTCTGGATTATAGATGGTGATGTCAACGCATGGAAGACTGCGATTCACAGTGTAGATCAAGGAGACGAAGAGCTTTATAGTTGCGGGTGTTTAGAGTTATTATTAAAGATCCTTCTTAGAGAAATAAAATCGGCTATTTTGCCAAGTCAATTTCCTTCTATTGATTCGTCATATCATCACTTTGAGCCTGCTACGTAAACGCTGACTATCGCTTCGCTATCACCAGTGGAGACATCAAGAACAAGGCGAATTACGACGCCAACACTGTTAGCGTGGACGGCGGCTACAAAGGGATAGATAAGGACCAGAAAGGCAACGTGCAGACAAGCGACACAGCCAGGATGTGTTCCATCCATGTTGGCGTGCGGTTTAAAGAACCGCTACGGCCTTGATCACAAGGCCACGCTCGAGCAGAAAGCAGAACGCTTCACGTGTATGAAGCGCGCGGGCTATCCCCGCAGTGACGGCTTTGATCTCTGTGCACTGGACGCTCGGTGTCATTCGCTGCTTCAAAAAGCCTCAAGCCGTGCTTCGATCCCGGCCTGCCGGGCTATTGCGATCATGCGTTCGACATCATCGGACTGAACGATGAACCCCACGTATTCATCGCCTCCCGTGTTCAAATGCAGGTAGCGTTTGCCAAAGACGGTCAGCCAAAGATCGAAATTGCCCAGATGCTGTTCGAGCGTCAGCGTATGGTCTCTCCGGTGGACAAACGGTTCTTGAATCCCGCTGGCCTTGACCAGGCACGGCGCAAGGTATTCGAAACCATCGTGACCTTTCCAGTCGACGGCCAGCAGTGCCAGATGTTCGAGAGACTGTCCCTTTTCCTGATCTAGTAACCCTTCGGTCAATGCAGTGACAGGCTCTTCGCCCATCCCGTAAAAGCGCATCACCCGCCTGACAAGACGGGCTCGCTCTTTCTCTGGCATACGCACCAGAAGGCATTCAGTGAACGCCTTGAGTTCGGTGCGAAAAGGATGCAACTCACGCATGATCGCTGCATCGCTCAACGGGGACTCATCGGGTGGCGGTTGATGAAAGCGGCCGCCGAACAGGCGATCAAGAATTCTCAACCTCAGCGCACTGGCAACAAATCAGGACGGCTCGACTTCAAAGCGGCGTCACTGATCTTCCCCTGAATGGAGCAAGTCAGCATGCCTTTGCTGCCTTTCACCTCTTCGGGGGCGGGCTCAATCATCAGCACTCGTTCCGAGGTATCCGCCACCAGTTTGCCTGCGGTGTCGTCCCCGGTTTCTGGCAGCCATGCCTGACGGGCTTCTGACCACATTTCAGGTCGTGCGAAAACGCCATTGGCTTTTTGGAGTTCGACAGGGCCTGACTTCTTCACGGATGTGACGGCTTGCTCGGGCGTCTGTTGAACGTAGAAGCCCCAATTGATGATTTGAGCCCCGCCGATATTCATGTTCTCCGAGAAAAAGCCGGTAAAGGTCATGCCATCCGCTTCAACCGGCTTATCGAATATCCAACGTTGGCCCATGTCACTTTTGGTGCCTCCTTGCAGCGTGAGGCGATCATTTTCGACCTTCTGGGGGACCAGGGATTTAAACGGCGCTTGCGCAACCACAGAGAACGATTTTTCTCCGCAGCTCAGAAAGTCGGAAACGGGTGCCGCAGTGGCAAACGAGCTGACGCCGCAGAGCACGCACGGGAGTAACCATCTGGAAATCGTCATAAGCGAACTTCATCCTTATAGTGTGTAGTTTGTGTCCATCCATACCCATCGCCATTCACTGAAAGTCGTCATGCAGACGGGTAAGCAGTTGAAGCGCGATCCAACTTATCGTAATCACAATAAGTCATCAACTGACAGGGTTTGCTTCAGGCAAGATGAAGCTAATTCGCGAGCCTCTGCGCAAACGGCGCCTAATCTTCAATGAAGCTTTTTATCGCAACGGACGTATCTCCAGACCATAGCGAACATAGTAATTATCAAACTCGCCGCTCTCAACGAGCTGAAACCCATGGCGGAGATAGAAACGATTCGAGTTGCTTCCCTTGAGCGCACCCACGCGCACGGCTGATGATGTCGCATCCGCCTGCGCAAACACCTGACCAAGCACAGCCGAACCTATGCCCTGCCCTTGCGCACCCGGCATGATGTACAGGTGATCCAGCAGCAGGCCATCGTCAATTGGCTTGATCACCACGAAACCAACCCTGTTGCCGGAAACCTCGATGTAACGTGTATGCGGTGCCGAAAACCCTTCACGAAAACGCTCGCGTGCACGTACAGGATCAAACCTTCCGATACGCTCAAGACTTTCGCGCATGGCTTCGATACGCATTGCCACCAGCGTCTCGAAGTCTTCGGGCTGGACTGTTGTCAGCGTAACCGCAGGATTATCTTTGTGGGGCTGCAACATTCAACGGCTCCAGTGTCGCGCTATAGAGATCACGCTTTGGTAAAGATAAATGGCCCGTCGACGTCCGGGTCATATCAGTGGGTTTGGCATAGGGCCGCATTGTTCAGTCCCTACAGGATGAACGGACCCTGAACCAGGGATTTACGCCGAACCGAGTGCTATGAATCAAGGTCTATCCTGCATCTTATAAACATCGGTAACCCTAGTGCCCAGAATCATTACGGATCAGACACCTCAGAAAGTGGTGGATGAGCAGCAGGTCAAATTATTTGGCTCGCCCAAGGAACGGCTCGATTTCTATCGGCGCGAGATTCATTATGAAACCACCAACCTCTCCAACCGTACCAACGCGTATCTGTCGGCACAGTCGTTTCTGGTGATTGCCTATGCCTCGTCGATGGCGAACGTGAATACTGAATGGGGCGCGATGTTCACGTTGGTGGTGCCGCCGATGCTGGCGTTACTGGGCCTGCTCTGCACCCTGTTCGCCTGGCCAGGCATTCGGGCGGCGTGCGACATCATTCAGCACTGGCATCACAAGCAGGCGCAGTTGCTGCGCAGCGAGCCTGCCATCGGGCTGACCTATGACGACTCGCCACTGTTCAGCGACTGGGAGTCCAGCGAAACCGGGCCGAAAAAATCCTTGCTGTTCTCCAAGCGCAGTCCTTGGCTGTTCAGCTTTTTCTGGATATTCCTCGGCAGTTTCGCAGTGTTTGTGCAGTTGATTGCGGATTGAAGGCTCGGATCTATAGAGATGAAGTTAATACGCAGACATGAGGTCTCGCATCACAGGCTGCGTTGTACTCTCATGACCAGAAATCCGACGTCACGTCACGTCACCTTCCCCATGTTCTTTCAGCCATTCTGAAAAAGCATTTAACACTATTCCCTCCAGCAAGCATTCAGTCCGCAGCCATAAACGTGCAAGCTCTCCTGCACTCGTCGGCCCGGATTGACGGCGCTTGCTAATCGCAGTAAATATGCACTCGAGGGAATATCTGATTTATGGCTTGGGATGTCGAATACACGGACGAATTCGAGGATTGGTGGGTCGCCCTCAGCGAGAACACTCAGGAGGATATTGACTCGCATGTGCGCCTGCTGGAGGAACGGGGGCCCCACTTGGAATACCCGTTCTCTAGTGGGTTGCATGGTACGCGACACAGTCACATGCGCGAGCTACGCGTGCAAAGCGCAACGAAGCCCATCAGGATTTTTTACGAATTTGATCCTACACGTACCGCAATCCTCCTGATAGGCGGGGACAAGACAGGAGATAAGCGATTTTATGAACGGATGCTGGCTGTCGCAGATCGTCTTTACGACGATCACCTTGCCGCACAGCAAAACGAAAACAGGTAGCCATCATGGCCGGAAAAAAATTTTCAGCGCTACGTGAAAAGATGTCGCCCGAAGCTCAGGCTCGTGGGCAGGAAAAATTCGAGCAGTTGCGCGATGAGCTGGACCTTGCCGAGCTCCGCCGTGCGAGGATGCTCTCTCAGGAATCCCTTGCTCAGCTTTTGCAGGTAAGCCAAGGCAGCGTGGCGAAGATGGAGAAGCGGACTGATATGTATATCAGTACCGTCAGACGCTTTATCGAAGCCATGGGTGGCGAACTAATCGTAACTGCGCGGTTCCCGGATCACGCAATACGTATCACCCAGTTTTCCGATCTCGGAAAACCGAAAGATTGATCAGGACAGCAGCCTGAAGCGTGCCCAATAAAAATGCCCCGGCCAAAAACTGGGGCATTCTCGTTATTGCCTGTCCTCTCACCCCATCAAAAAACGTTGATCGGGTAATCGACGAAGATGCGGGTCTCGTTGCCTTCGCTGTTGTAGACCTGCGCGTCGTCTGACACGCGCAGGAACGAGTTGCGCAGGCGCACCGAGAGGTTTTTGGCCGGGCCGCTCTGGACCACGTAGCTCAGTTGGCTGAAGATTTCGCGTTCGGTGCCGTCGCCGCTGCCAGCGGTGCCATCGTCGATGTTGTCACCACGCACGTAGGCGACCTTGTAGCTCAGGCCGGGCAGGACCAGCCCGGACAGGTCGATGCCATAGGCAGCTTGCCACGAGCGCTCGTCCTTGCCGTTGAAGTCGGACCAGTAGGAGTTGGCGAGGTAGATGGTGTTGCCGCCGTCACCAAAGCCGCCATCATTGCGATAGCCGCCGTAGGCGTAGCCCATATCACCGGAACTGCGCTGGTGCGCCAGGGTGAAGGAGTGGATGCCGACCGCCCAGGTTGCGGCCAGGCTCCAGATCTTGTTGTCACGCGCATCGCTGGTGGTGAAGTCTTTATCCAGCCTGGTCTTGTAGCCGTTGAAGTCGAGGGTCAGCGACTGGTCTTGCGGCAGGGCAAAAACGTAGTTCAGGTTAACGTATTGCTTTTTGAGCACGTCTTCGTTGTCGGAGGCGTAGAACGCGGCGCTGAATTCATCGGTGAATTTGTAGCTGCCGCCGTAGACGTTGATGCTTTTCAGGTCGCCGCTGTCGCGGCCTTCAGCGCTCTTGCGCGCTTCCTGCGTGAAACGTCCTGCAACCAGTTCAAGCCCGTCGATCTCCTTCGAGGTGATCATTGTGCCGGTGTAGCTTTCTGGCAGCAGGCGGGAGTTGTCATAGCTCAGCACCGGCAATTGCGGCATCTGCTCGCCGTACTTGATGACGGTATTGGAGAAGCGCGCTTTTACCGCTGCGCCTGCACGGGACAGGTCATCGGCTGCTGCGCCGCTGTCGCCCTGCTTGAAGAAGTCGATGCCGCCATTGCCGCTTCGGCCCTTGCCGCCGTCCAGGCGAATGCCATACAGCGCAAAGGCATCGACGCCCACGCCGACCGTGCCCTGCGTGAAACCGGAGGCGAACGTGCCCATGAAGGCCTGGCCCCATTCGGACTTGTCTTCACGGTTATTCTTGTAGTCGCGATTGATGTAAGCATTGCGCAGGTTGACGTTCAGACTGCTGTCTTCGACGAAACCTTTTGAATCTGCCTGTCCCTGGGCCATGGCCTGACTGGCGCTGATGATGCCCAAAGCGAGCATACCCATACGTTTGTTAAGCATCTTGTCTTCCTTTTGTGCGAATTGACATGCGCTGTGGCGGCGGCCTGATGGCCGTTCTGGCTTCCAGCCACTGAACAAGCGGTATGGAGAGCCGCACGAAGTCATCGCAGTGGACTACGGATGCACGTACAAAGGAGTGGGGCCACAGGCAGTGGGGCGCGAATCCTAGTCCCGGTGCCTGGGGGTGTCAAACGCGCAGATGGCCGGGCCGCAGCCTGGTGTATTACTTAATCTGTCAGCACACAGAGCAGCGCTTCAAATTCGGCGTCGTTGAACAGGCCGGCCGGGTATCGCTGCAACAGCATGGCGCGCACGTCTGGCCTGGGTTTCGCGGGCCGGGTCATCTTTAACCAATCCGCCAGCAACTGGCGGGCCTCGTTACTGGGAGAAGCAGACAAACCACGTACAGACTGCGGGCTTATCAATGCGTTCATAACGAAAACCTCTTGATTCATGAGGGGCTGAATCTACTGATGCCATGTGACAGTCAAGCTAGTAAAACGGTTTTCCGCCAATCTAATTTACTGTCACAGCGATAAATCTGACGAGAAAAGTTATACAGTAACGCATAAAAAAGCCCATCAGATGATGGGCTTAGTAGAGCAAGATCGAGACCAGTTAGTTACTGCCAGATACAACTAGTTACGAAGTATTACACTTTAAAAGGCGCTGGCTGCTGCTGCGTGAGGCAGTGAATATTGCCACCGCCGAGTAGCAATTCCCGGCCCGGAACCATCACCACCTCATGCTCCGGAAACAGCCTTTGCAGGATTTCACGGGCCTCTCCGTCCATCGGATCGTCGAAGCTTGGCGCAATAATGCCGCCATTGACGATCAGAAAGTTCACGTAGGACCCGGCCAGACGCACCGATGGGTTGCGCTCCTGACTGCCATGCACCTGATCGACGCCGGCGCATTCTTCTTCTGTCGCGAACAATGGGCCAGGAATCGGCATTTTGTGAACGATAAACGAGCGCCCCTGTGCATCCAGGGTGTTTTCGAAAATACTCATCGCCGCATGGCAGCGCGCATAGTTGGGGTCTTCGGGATCATCGGTCCAGGCCAGTAACACCTCACCCGGACGGATATAGCAGCAAAAGTTATCCACATGCCCGTCGGTTTCGTCGTTGAACAGACCGTCGGGCAGCCAGATGATTTTATCCACAGCCAGGTAGTCGCTGAGCACCGTTTCGATCTGCTCGCGGTTCAGGTGAGGATTGCGGTTGCGATTGAGCAGACACTCTTCAGTGGTGATCAGTGTGCCCTCGCCATCGACGTGGATCGAGCCGCCTTCCAGCACAAAGCCTTCAGTGGCATAACGCGGGCAGCGCTCGATTTCCAGCACCTTGCTGCCCACTTGCGAGTCAAGATTCCACGGCGCATACAGCCCGCCGTCGAAGCCACCCCAGGCATTGAATTCCCAGTTCACGCCACGCATTTCGCCACGGTCGTTGAGGACGAAGGTCGGGCCACTGTCGCGCACCCAGGCATCGTTGCTGCTCATTTCCACGACACGGATGTTCGGCATGTCCAGACGCGCCCGAGCGTTGTCGTACTGCCCGGCAGACACCGCCACAGTCACCGGTTCGAAGCGGGCGATGGCCTTGGCGACCGCTACGTGTGCGGCCTGCGCGGGCTTGCCGCCCAGGCGCCAGTTGTCCGGGCGCTCGGGCCAGACCATCCAGATCTGGGTCTGCGGCGCCCATTCGGCTGGCATGTGAAAACCATCGGCGCGTGGCGTGCTGTTGAGCGTGGTCATGGCGATCAGGACTCCAGCGAACCGTCGAGGGTCTTGACTGCACCGTACAGGTTCGGACGGCGATCACGGAACGTGCCCCAGGCGCTGCGGATGTGTTCCAGTTCGTCGAGGTCGAAGCTGTGAACCAGCACGCCTTCTTCGGTTTCGTTGAGTTCAGCGACTTTTTCACCAAACTGGTTGGCAATGAATGACGAGCCGTAGAAGGTGATGTCGTAGCCATCCTGTTCTTCGTTGCCGATGCGATTGCTGGCGATCAGCGGCATCAGGTTTGCGCCGGCATGGCCTTGTTGCACGCGCTGCCAGTGGTCGCGGGAGCTGATGGTCTTGTCATGCGGCTCGCTGCCGATGGCGGTCGGGTAGAAGAGGATTTCTGCGCCCTGCAACGCCATGCTGCGCGCGCACTCCGGGAACCACTGGTCCCAGCAGATGCCGACGCCGATTTTCGCGTAACGGGTCTGCCAGACCTTGAAACCGGTATCGCCCGGGTTGAAGTAGTACTTTTCGTGGTAGCCAGGGCCGTCCGGAATATGGCTCTTGCGGTAGATGCCCAGGTTGGTGCCGTCGGCGTCGATG
Source organism: Pseudomonas syringae (assembly GCF_023278085.1). Lineage (NCBI taxonomy): Bacteria > Pseudomonadati > Pseudomonadota > Gammaproteobacteria > Pseudomonadales > Pseudomonadaceae > Pseudomonas > Pseudomonas syringae. Next base: position 5,220,209 of record NZ_CP066265.1, read on the forward strand.
ATCGCAATGGTGTTGAAACGCGCACGGCCTGCCAGCTCGAAGAAGCTGATGGGCAGTACGACTTGCAGTTCTTTGGCGATCTTCTGGAAATGCTTGATCGCGACGTTGGATTCAAGCGTCGTCGCCAACTGCAGATAGTCCGCGTTCGGCTTCTGGCAGAAGTACGGGGTTTCGAACAGCTCCTGAATCAGGATGATCTGGGCGCCCTTGGCGGCAGCTTCACGAACCAGCTTTTCAGCGGTCTCGATGTTGGCTTCCAGATCCCAGGAACAGGCCATCTGGGTAGCAGCGACAGAAACGATACGGCTCATGAAAATATCTCCAGGGGCGGATGCAGAGGGCTTATCACCATAGCAGATGGACAATGACGATTATAAAAGCCTTTATAGCGGATAAAAATCGGCTTTAAAAGCTGATAATTTGAATTTCGTGCAATTAATTGAATATTTTACCGATGTTAATCCGCTTATAGTTCATATCGGCGCTCGTTCTCAAACCGAGTGTGACGCAGAGCGTCACGAACTGCATTCCCACGCTGGAGCGTGAGGAACGAGAGGTGTCTGGGAGGATGCTGACCATGCGGAACGAGCAGTGTCTGGAAGAACATGATGAATGTGACGCAGAGCGTCACGCAAGGCGTTCCCACGCTGGAGGGTGAGGAACGATGAGCGTGCGAAAGAACACCTATCGTACCCATGCTCTGCGTGGGAACGCCGTTCTGGACGCTCTGCGTCCGCTCTCAGATGCAACGCTATTCAAGCTCACCCAGCACCTTCGACACGTTATCGACAAAGAAATCCACGCTCTGGCGGGTGGTGCACATCGGGGGTTTGATTTTGAGGATGTTCAGGTGGTCGCCGGTCGGCTGCATGAAGATGCCCAGTTCGCGCAGGCGCTCGCACAGCTGGGCGGTTTCTTCGCTGGCCGGTTCGAGGGTCTCGCGGTCGCGCACCAGTTCCACACCCAGGTAGAAGCCCATGCCATGCACCGCGCCCACCAGCGGATGTTTATCGGCAAGCGCCTGCAAACGCGCCTTGAAGTGGTCGCCCACAACCCGGGCGTTATCCCAGAGCTTTTCTTCTTCCATGACATCCAGAACCGCCATGCCGATCCGGCAACTGACCGGGCTGCCGCCAGAGGAAGAGAAGAAATAGCCCTCGGCCTCCAGCGCCTCGGCAACCTCACGACGGGTGATGACCGCGCCCAGCGGATGGCCGTTACCCATGCCTTTGGCCATGCTGATGATGTCCGGCACCACGCCCTGCTCCTCGAAGCCCCAGAAGTAATGACCGAGACGGCCATAACCCACCTGTACTTCATCCGCAATGCACACGCCACCCGCAGCGCGGACTTTTTGATAAACCTGTTGCAGATAGCCCGGCGGCAAGCAAATCCCGCCCGCGTTGCCATACACCGGCTCGCAGATGAAGCCCGCCACTTGCCGCTGTTGCCCGGCCAGCGTTGCCAGCACTTGATCGACACTGCGCACGTACTCCGGGGCACTGTCCGCACCACGAAACGGCCCGCGATAAGTGTTAGGTGCTGTGACCGGATGCACCCAGTCCGGGCGGGTACTGAGCGCCTGCGGGTTGTCGGCAATCGAGGTGGAGATCGCATCGGTCGCCACCGACCAGCCGTGATAAGCCTCCAGCACGCTGAGCATGTCGCGCCCGCCGCTGTAGGCCCACGCCAGCCGGATGGCCAGATCATTGGCCTCGGTGCCGCTGTTGACCAGAAACACCCGGTCCATGCCGTCAGGTGCCACTTGGAGCAGACGCTCGGAAAACTCGGCAATCGACGCGTAATGGAAGCGCGAGTTGGTGTTGAGCAACGACCACTGCCGAGCCGCTTCGTGGGCCATGCGCGGATGACCGTGGCCGAGAACGGCGACGTTGTTGAGCATGTCCAGATACGAGCGGCCGTGCATGTCGATCAGGTGATTGCGCCAGCCACGCTCGATCTGCGGCGGCGCGTGATAATAGTGCTTCTGTGAGCGAGCGAAACTGGCATCACGGCGAGCCAGCAACACGCCGGCGTCTTCAAGCGCTGGCGCGTCGCAGTCAAAGCCGAGCAAGGCAGAAGGCGATGGGCAGAACCTGCGCCAGGCTGCGGCCCAGGATGGCGTGGTGAACAACGGCGGGCTAAGGTCTGGCGCCGTACACAATTGCAACAACAGCGAACCACCACCCTGCCCGATCAGCGCGCCTGCCTGAACCTGGGCGGACAGCGCAGCATCCGGCAGCACACCCCACAGTTTCAAAATGATTCCGTCGCCCACCAGCGACAAGGCGGCGTCGGCCGTCAGGCGTATCGTGCCGTTGAACGGCGCATGCAGCGCTGTCTCGGCAGGCACGTGCAGTTCGACATGCAAGGCATATGTTTCGGGCTCATTCGCGCAGCCAGGCAAGGTGCGTGACAGGCGGTATTCACCGAAACGGCTGACCGCCAGCCCATCGTCCCCGGCCGCTTGCGAAAGCAGGTATTCATCGATACCGCTCTGCTCCCAGTTGCCCGCGACGAAATGCTCACTGAGCACGCCCAGATCGACCAGCGTCGGCTTGAGCCCTTGCAGACCGGGCAGCAAAGGCTGATAAACGGGCTGAGCGACAGACGGCAAATCCGCCCCCACGGCCTGCAGGATCGCCGCCTCCATCAACGCCATCGGCACCGACGTAGCGACGTCGAAGATGTTCCATTCGCCCGCCAGGTTAGCCTGGATGTAAGTGTTGTCAGGCTCGACACGTGCCTGTTGTTCGCTGCTGAGCACCAGCACGGCGGAACGCGCGACGATCAGTGGCCAGAGTGCCTGCAGTTCTTCAGTCTTTAGCGGGTTGAGCGCCTGATAGGCACGAATCGCCGGCAGGATGTAGAGCGGGTCGCCTTCGGCATGATGCAACAGTGCGGCGCAGGTGACCGACAGGTCGGCGACTCGCCAGGTGCGGACCAGATCGCCGAAATCGATCAACCCTTGCATTTGCCACTGGCGACGACTGTCACGCAGCCAGACCACGTTGTGCTCGGTGATATCCAGATGCACCGCCTGCATCGGCAGCGCCGGAATCAATGGCAGCAGACAGCGATGAGCCTGCTCGGCCGCTTCGATCACGCAGGCACGGGCGTCGGCATCCTTGAGCACCGGCAATAAATGCCTGATCAACGCATGGGCATGACGCGGGTCCCATTGCAGAGTGCGCTCCAAGCCGGGGTGCTCGAAATCGGCCAGCGCCAGATCGACCCGGGCACACAGCTCGCCCAGCCCGACCACGACTTCATGGCTCAGATGCCCGACATGCCCCAGCGATTGCCCGTCGATAAACTCCAGCAAGCGCATATGCACCGCCTGCCCATCGACGTCGATGGACAATAGCTGCTCGGTGTCATTGGCACGGATCACGCCTGGCACGCTGACCGCACCGTGGCGGGTCAGGTGTTGCAACGCCGCGTGCTGGGCATTCAGTTCGGCCGTCGAATAAGCCCCGTGGCAGATTTTAAGGACATAACGCCGCGTGTCGGTTTGCAGCAGAAAATTTCGATCCTGCTGGCTGCCCAACGTGCTTAACGTGCCGCTCAACCCGTAATGTTGCATGAGCAATTGCTGCGCCTGATCAACACTGACGGCGGGGCAAGGCAGGCTGGAGCGGCGGATGAGCGTGGCGAGTGGCATCATGACCTCTGTTTGGTAAGGCCCCGAGGCCTTGGATAACGCGTGATGGGCAACCGAACAACTATAGGGCATTGGCGTGCATCACCGATCCGATTAAGCACTTCAGTGTCGATAAAACAACGGCAGTTTTATTCGACGCCCCACTCGGGTTTAATTGTCAGATCCTGACATACGTGATCAAGCAGCTATGCTGCACTACTTTAAAAACCTCAAGAAGGTCAGTTCATGCGAATACTCGTTACCGGGGGCGCAGGTTTTATCGGTTCTGCACTGATCCGTCACCTGATCAACAACACCCCACATGAAGTGCTGAACTTCGACAAATTGACCTACGCAGGCAATCTCGAATCGTTGCAGTCCATTGCGACCGACACGCGCTATGAGTTCGTGCAGGCCGATATCTGTGATCAGGCCAGCGTCAGCGCGGCACTGGAGCGCTTCGCACCGCACGCGATCATGCACCTGGCGGCGGAATCCCACGTCGACCGCTCCATTGATGGCCCGGCGGAATTCGTACAGACCAATATCGTCGGTACTTACAGCCTGCTGGAAGCCACCCGCGCTTACTGGCTGAAGTTGCCGGAAGCCGAACGTCAGGCGTTCCGCTTTCACCATATTTCCACCGACGAAGTGTACGGCGACCTGCACGGCGTCGATGACCTGTTCACCGAAACCACGCCGTATGCGCCCAGCTCGCCGTACTCGGCGAGCAAGGCTGCCTCCGATCATCTGGTTCGCGCCTGGCATCGCACCTACGGCCTGCCGGTGGTGGTGACCAACTGTTCCAACAACTACGGTCCGTTTCACTTCCCCGAGAAGCTGATCCCGCTGGTGATTCTCAACGCGCTCGCGGGCAAGCCGCTGCCGGTGTACGGCAATGGCCTGCAAGTGCGCGACTGGCTGTATGTAGAAGATCACGCGCGGGCGCTGCTCAAAGTGGTCACCGAAGGTGAGGTCGGCGAGACCTATAACATTGGCGGCCATAACGAGCAGAAGAACATCGACGTGGTGCGCGGCATCTGCACCCTGCTCGATGAACTGGCCCCGCAACATCCGGCGGGTGTTCAGCACTACAGCGATTTGATCACCTACGTAGTCGACCGGCCAGGCCACGATCAGCGTTACGCAATCGATGCCGACAAGATTGATAAGGAGCTGGGCTGGACGCCTGAAGAAACCTTCGAGTCCGGACTGCGCAAGACGGTGCAGTGGTATCTGGATAACCTGGACTGGTGTCGCAGGGTTCAGGACGGCAGTTATCAGGGCGAGCGACTGGGTTTTAGCGAAAACAAAGACCTGATTGCCTGATTGCCGCCTTCTCGACATCCGCACATCAGTGCAAACTGTCGACCGCCAGAACTTTTGCTATTGAAGATGACAGGGGAAGCCACGTGAATGTAGTTGCCACACAATTGCCGGAAGTTCTTATTCTGGAACCCAGAGTTTTCGGTGATGAACGAGGCTTCTTCTATGAAAGCTTCAACGCAAAGGCTTTTCAGGAAGCGACGGGCCTGACCCGACAGTTCGTGCAGGACAACCACTCGCGCTCGCAACAAGGCGTGCTGCGCGGCCTGCATTACCAGATCGAGAACGCCCAGGGCAAACTGGTGCGCGTGACCGTCGGCAAGGTGCTCGACGTGGCAGTGGACATCCGCCGCAGCTCGCCGAACTTCGGTCAGTGGGTCGCCGTCGAGCTGTCCGCGGAAAATGCCCGGCAGTTGTGGGTTCCGGAAGGCTTTGCTCATGGTTTCGTGGTGCTGAGCGAACATGCCGAGTTTCTGTACAAGACCACCGACTATTACACGCCTTCGGCCGAGCGCTGCATTGCCTGGAACGACCCGGACCTGGCCATTGACTGGCAGTTCGACGGTCAACCCAGCCTGTCGGCCAAGGATCAGCAAGGCAAGCACTTGAAAGAAGCCGACCTGTTTCCTTGAGTGCCTGACGAGTCGGCGACGGGCATACTACGCGCCGGATGCCCACGTCAGGATCGACCGGGTGTTTCTGTTGCCTGTTGCGACTCGTCGCCAGCAGGCATCGTCAACCCTTCGGCGACGGCCAATCGATGACCATGACCCCCACTCTGCCGCCCCGCCCCCGCTGGCGCAGCCTTGCCCTGCTTGCGCTTTGTCTGGCACCGCTGCTGTGGCCACTGGAACATCTGGCCGAGCGCTATTACCGCAATGTGCTGGCCAACCAGAATCGTCAGACCCTCGACCTGTACGTCGCCAACCTGCTGGGCACCTTGCACCGCTACGAAACCCTGCCGCAGATTCTCGGCGACCTGCCCGCATTGCGCGGCGCACTGGCGGCGCCGAAAGACCGCACGACACTGGAAAACGCCAATCGCCTGCTCAGCGACATCACGCGCCAGACCGGTGCGGACGTCATGTACCTGATGGACGCCAACGGCCTGACCCTGGCCGCCTCGAATTCGGAACAGAAAGACAGCTTCATCGGCCGCAACTTCTCGTTCCGCCCGTATTTCATCGATGCGCTGGCGGGCCGGACCGGGCGCTTCTTCGGTCTGGGCACCACCTCGGTCAAGCGGGGTTATTTCTTTGCCGGGCCCGTGCGCGACGGTGAGCGGGTCATCGGCGTGCTGGTGGTCAAAGTCGATCTGGACCACACCGAAACCCTGTGGGGCAAGACGCCCGAACAGCTGCTCTTGACCGACCAGAACGGCGTGGTGATTCTGACGTCCAACCCCGACTGGCGTTTTCGGGCGACCCGTGATCTGTCGGACGACGAGAAAAAGGCCATCATTGCGATCCAGCCCTATCCGACCCGCGATCCACGCCCCCTGAAAATCGATGAATATGCCTGGCTGACCCAAAGCCAGGCCATCGAGGAAACCGGCTGGAACGTGAACATTCTGGCACCCCGCGCACTGGTCGACCGCCCGGTGCGCACCGTGGTGGCGATCGGCGGCGCGGCACTGCTGGTGCTGATGCTGCTGTTGGGCCTGATGATGCAGCGTCGTCGCCATTATCTGGACCGTATAGGCTTGGAAGCCAAGGCGCGCCGCGAACTGGAAATGCGCGTAATCGAGCGCACCAGCGACCTTGAAGGCCTCAACAGCAGGCTGCGCCAGGAGGTGCTGGAGCGCGAGCAGGCGCAGCAGGAACTGGTGCAGGCTCAGGATGAACTGGTCCAGACCAGCAAGCTCACGGCGCTGGGTACCATGTCGGCGAGCATCAGTCATGAACTGAATCAGCCGCTGGCCGCGATTCGCAGTTACGCGGAGAACGCCGAAGTGCTGCTTGATCATCAGCGCACCGAAGAGGCACGCGGCAACCTCAAGCTGATCAGCGAACTGACCGGGCGCATGGCCTCGATCATCGCGCACCTGCGGGCCTTTGCCCGACGTGATCGCCACGCGCCGGAAAGTGTCGCGCTGCAACCGGCGCTCGACGATGCGCTGGCCTTGCTGGCCAAGCGGCGGCGTGCCATGGAAGTCGAGCTGATCCGCGATCTGCCCGACGCGACGCTCTGGGTACAGGCCGGCGAGACCCGCTTGCGCCAGGTGCTGGGCAACCTGCTGGCCAATGCGCTCGACGCCCTTACCGAAAAAGGCCCGCCGCGCAGGTTGTGGATAAGTGCCGAGCACACCACCGAGGGCGTCAACCTGTACATTCGTGACAACGGCCCCGGCTTTTCTCAGGAAGCGCTGGCGCGGGCCCGCGAGCCGTTTTTCACCACCAAGACCCGCACTCAGGGCCTTGGGTTGGGGCTGGCCATCTGCGATACGCTGATGCGGGCGCTGGGCGGCGAATTGCTGTTCGCCAACCATCCCGGCGGCGGCGCACTGCTGACCCTGCGCCTGCGCGCGGGCGCTTCCGGAGCCAACCTTCAACCGCCAGAGGACCTTTCCGCATGAGTTCGGACACAGCCATCGACAGCCAGATCCAGGTGGTGCTGATCGACGACGACTCGCACCTGCGTCAGGCACTGCGCCAGACTCTCGACCTGGCGGGCCTCAACGTCTTGTCGCTGCCCGAAGCCACGGGCCTGGCCGAGCGCATCGGCCGCGACTGGCCGGGCGTGGTGGTCAGCGACATCCGTATGCAAGGCATGGACGGGCTGGAGCTGCTGGATCAGCTCCACGAGCAAGACCCTGACCTGCCGGTGTTATTGATCACTGGCCATGGTGATGTACCACTGGCGGTGAAAGCCATGCGCGCCGGGGCTTACGACTTTCTGGAAAAGCCCTTCGCCAGTGATGCCATGCTTGAGAGCGTGCGCCGCGCCCTGGCGTTACGGCGACTGGTGCTGGATAACCGCAGCCTGCGTCTGGCGCTGAGCGATCGCCAGCAACTGAGCACCCGCTTGATCGGTCAATCAACGCCGATCCTGCGATTGCGCGAACAGATCGGCGCGCTGGCCGGGACTCGCGCCGACGTGCTGATTCTGGGTGAAACCGGTGCAGGCAAAGAAGTCGTTGCCCGCGCGTTGCATGACTTGTCTAACCGCCGCACCGGCCCGTTCGTGGCGATCAACGCTGGGGCGCTAGCTGAATCGGTGGTTGAAAGCGAGCTGTTCGGCCACGAGCCTGGCGCTTTTACCGGCGCGCAGAAGCGGCGCATCGGCAAGTTCGAATTTGCCAACGGCGGCACGTTGTTTCTCGATGAAATCGAAAGCATGAGCCTGGATGTGCAGGTCAAGCTGCTGCGCCTGCTGCAAGAGCGCGTGGTCGAGCGGATGGGCAGCAATCAGCAGATACCGCTGGACATCCGCATCATCGCGGCGACCAAGGAAGACCTGCGTCAGGCTGCCGATCAGGGTCGCTTCCGGGCGGACTTGTATTACCGGCTGAACGTGGCCTCGCTGCGTATTCCGCCATTGCGCGAGCGCGGTGAAGACGCGTTGATGCTGTTCGAGCATTACGCCGACGCTGCCAGCATGCGCCACGGCATTCCCAAGCACGAGCTCAAACCGGGCCAGCGGGCGCTGTTGTTGCGCCATAGCTGGCCGGGTAACGTCCGGGAACTGCAAAACGCCGCCGAACGCTTCGCGCTGGGTCTGGAACTGGAGCTGGAAGGCGGTGATGCAGAGCAGGCACCGCCGCCGGGCGGTGGCTTGAGTGATCAGGTGGAAAGCTTCGAGCGGGCCTTGATCGCCGCCGAACTGGCCCGTCCGCACAGCTCGGTGCGCAGCCTGGCCGAAGCACTGGGCGTGCCACGCAAGACCCTGCACGACAAATTGCGCAAGCACGGTTTGAGTTTTGGTGACAGCAGCGGAGCATCCGATGACACCGATTGAGCCAGAAGAGAGCGCGGCCCGCGAGCTGGAACGGGTGCTGCACCATGACATTCCGCTGACCCGTGAAATGGGCATGCGGGTGATTGACTGGCATCACCACACGCTACGCCTGCACCTGCCGCTGGCCCCCAACGTCAATCACAAGAGCACGCTGTTCGGCGGCAGCCTGTATTGCGGCGCAGTACTGGCCGGCTGGGGCTGGCTGCACCTGCGGCTGCGCGAAGCGGGAATCAGCGACGGGCATATCGTGATTCAGGACGGGCAGATCAGTTATCCACTGCCCGTACGCAGCGACGCCATCGCCCGCTGCGACGCGCCAGACGCCGCGCAATGGGAGAAATTCATCACCACCTACCAACGCCGAGGCCGCGCCCGCCTGACCCTGCACACCCACATCAGTGCGCAAGACAGCGAAGAACAGGCCGTGCGCTTTGTCGGGCAGTTTGTGTTGCACAGGTGAAGCTTGCGCGGAGCTGTGACGCGGAGCGTCACGAACGGCATGACGACGCGGAGCGTCGCACGATAGCTCAGGTTATCGTTCCTCACGCTCTGCGTAGGAACGCCGTTCTGGACGCTCTGCGTCCAATCTGAATCACGTGATGCGGCGCAGAGCTGTGACGCGGAGCGTCCCGAATAGCATGACGACGCGGAGCGTCGCACGATAGCTCAGGTTATCGTTCCTCACGCTCTGCGTGGGAACGCCGTTCTGGACGCTCTGCGTCCAACCCGATTTCAGGACTGCGCCAGCACGAGCAGCTTTTCGCGCCATTCGGCCTTGGCGGGCAGCGCCAGAAAGAACGGGTTGAGCAGCGATTCGCGGGCCGGGTAGCTGAACGGCTGGCCGTCCAGTTGCAGCACTGCGCCTCCTGCACCTTCAAGTACGCCCTGCGCCGCAGCGGTGTCCCACTGCGAGGTCGGGGCCAGCCTCGGGTAGCAATCGGCAGCCCCTTCGGCCAGCAGGCAGAACTTCAATGAACTGCCGATATTGGTCAGTTGCAAAGGCCCAAGCCCGCTCGCCAGACCGGCCAGCAAATGCTCCTGCTCCGGGCTGGAGTGGCGGCGGCTGGCGACCACGGTAAAGGTCTGCCCGTCGCCAACCTCGTTGCGCACCGCAATCGGCTCGCAGTGATCAATGTCATCGCTGCGCCAGGCGCCCAGCCCGGCACCGCCGAAATAGCAGCGGTTATTGGTCGGCATCGAAACCACGCCGAACACCACGCGACCATTTTCTATCAACGCGACATTGACGGTGAATTCCTCGCTGCCGGAGATGAACTCCTTGGTGCCGTCCAGCGGATCGACCAGCCACCAGCGTTGCCACGTCGCGCGCTCACTGAGCGGGATATCGGCGTCCTCTTCGGACAGCACATGAATGCTCGGGTCAAGTGCCTGCAAGCCCTCGACCAGCACCTGATGGGCTGCCAGATCAGCGGCGGTCACCGGGGAATCGTCGGTCTTGGTCGTTACGGTGACGTTGGCACGCCAGAACGGCAGGATCACTTCGCCTGCCAGCCTGGCCAGTTCGATCACCGGGGCGAGCAACGGATGGGGCAGGCTTTTCAACGAATCGGTCATGGCAGGAACAATCCACGCTGGGTGAGCAGGTCACGAGTGAGGTACAGCGCAGCCAGTGCCCGGCCTTCGCTGAACTGGGCATTCTGCGCCAGGCTCGACAGCTCCCGCAGGTTGATCCGGTCAACCCGAATCGGCTCGGGCTCGTCGCCTTCCAGCCGCTCTTCGTACAGATCGGTCGCCAGCACCACCTGGATTTTCTGGCTCATGTAGCCAGGTGACAGCGACAGCTCAGTGAGCAGTTCCAGATGGCGCGCCCCAAATCCGGCTTCTTCCTTGAGCTCGCGGTTGGCGGCCTCAAGTGCGTCTTCGCCCGGCTCGATCAAGCCTTTGGGCAAGGACAGCTCGTATTCGTCGGTGCCACCGCAATATTCTTCGATCAATACGGCGTGGTCAGCATCCAGCATGGCCACGATCATCACCGCGCCGGGGCCCGAGCCTTTGCTGGCCAGACGCTCATAGGTCCGCTCAACGCCGTTGGTAAAGCGCAGTTGCAGCTCCTCAACGCGGAACAGACGACTGCTGGCGACAATGGCGCGAGCAAGTACGGTAGGTTTCTGACGCATGACAGGCTCCTCTACATGAACGAGGTACTATACCGAGCTTTTCCTGATGTCTGTGTCGGATATGCTTGACCGACACCCACCCCTGACGAGGCCTGAATGCTTTCCATGCCCTGGAGCGAAATCGATACCGTCCTGTTGGATATGGACGGCACGTTGCTCGACCTGCATTACGACGAACACTTCTGGATGCAACACCTGCCGCAGCGCTATGCCGAATTGCACGGCATCAGCTTCGCCATGGCCTGGCTGGAACTGAAGCCGCTGTTCGAAAACAACGCAGGCACGCTCAACTGGTATTGCCTGGATTTCTGGAGTACCGAGCTTAAATTGTCGGTGCGTGACCTGAAACGGGAAATCGCGCACATGATTGCCCTGCGCCCGGACGCCGAGACCTTCCTCGCCGCCATCAAGCAGGCCGGCAAACGCGTGATCATGATCACCAACGCGCATCGGGATTCGTTGTCACTGAAGATGGAGCGCATTGAACTGGCGCCCTATTTCGAGCGCATGATCAGTTCTCATGACTACGGCTTCCCGAAGGAAAACCAACAATTCTGGGACGCCTTGCAGGCTGAAACCGATTTTGATCCGGCACGCAGCCTGTTTATCGACGACACGCTGCCGGTCTTGCGCAGTGCCCGGCAATTTGGCGTGGCCCATCTGCTCGCCGTCAGCCAGCCGAACAGCCAGAAAGGCCCGAAAGACACCGAAGAGTTCGCCGCAGTGGACGATTATCGTGAGCTGATCAAGGGCTTGCTCGACCCTCATTTAGCCTGAACGCGTAGAATCGGCGGTCTGGACTGCCCACCGGAGAGAATATGGACATCAAGCAACTCAAATTTCTGATCGCCCTTGATGAAACGCGTCACTTCGGCCAGGCGGCTGCGCGCTGCAATATCACCCAGCCGACGCTGTCGATGCGCTTGCGCAATCTGGAAGAAGAGCTTGGCTTGCCACTGGTCAATCGGGGCCAGCGTTTTGAAGGTTTCACGGCGCCCGGCGAACGAGTGCTGGCGTGGGCGCGTACCGTCCTGGCCGCCTACGACGGCTTGCAGGCTGAGGCCGCCGCGTGCCGGGGGCATCTGGTCGGTACATTGCGCCTGGGCGTGGTGCCGTTGTCGAGTTTCGATCCGTTACCGTTGCTGCACCGGCTGCATCAGCTGCACCCCAACCTGCGCTTCGAGCTGTCGTCACTCAGTTCCGAGCAAGTCCTGGAGCAACTGGCGAGCAACCGCATTGACCTGGGCGTCTCGTATCTGGAGCGACTGGACAGCGAGCGTTTCGATTCGCTGACCCTGGACGACACACGCATGGGCCTGCTGTATGACCGCCGGCATTTTTCGTTTGGTGAAGAGCCGCTGAGCTGGGCTGATCTGGTCGAGCTGCCGCTGGGCATGCTGACCAGCGGCATGCATTTCCGGCAGTCAATCGACCACAACTTCCACAGCCGCAACCTGCAGCCTCATCCGCTGATCCAGACTGATGCCGTTCATCAGTTGCTTCAAGCCGTACACGGCGGCTTCTGTTGCGCAATCATGCCGCTGGATGGCGGGCTGGAAACGCTCACCGAACATTTGCGTCTGCATCCGATTGCCGATGCGCGCACGCTGGCCCGCCTCGGGCTGATCATGCGCCGTAGCGCACCCCGCTCTGCGCTGGCTGAGGCGTGTTTTGCGCTGGTCGCAGAAATACCCCGTTAAAACGCTGATCGACGTCATCTATCGGGGCATCAGCACTAGCGATTAGACGATATGCAATAAGACGCCTAGTCTTGCAGATGTCATTCTGCCGGTATTACAGCCCATGCCCGTCACGTGCAAGGTCAGCTCGGCGTCCGTTTCCGCGCCAGCCCCCGAAGCAAGCCAGTCCTACAGCTACTCGAATCTCGAGGGCAAGGACTCGGCACGCAATGCGCTTGCCGAAGAAGTGGCCCTGGCCATCGCCTACAACGGCATCAGCCAGGCGGTCATGCTGGTCAGCCCGACCGATCTGGAAGACTTCATCGTCGGCTTCAGCCTTGGCAGCGGCATCATTGCGGCGCCCGATGAAATCTACGACTTCACACTCAGCGGGAGCGGCTCGGCGATGCAGGCCGAGGTCGAAATCGCCAGCCGTGCTTTCTGGGAGCTCAAGCAGCAACGCCGACAACTGGCGGGCACCAGCGGCTGCGGGTTGTGCGGCGTTGAAGCCGTCGAGCAGGCCTTGCCTGAGCTGAACGTTTTGCCTGGCGCGCCCTTGCCGCCGATTGAATGGCTCGAAGGCTTGCGCCAGCGCATCGGCGAATTCCAGCCTCTCGGCCGCCACTGTGGCGCCGTGCATGCGGCGGTGTTCATGGACGGCAACGGCCAGTTGCTGCTGGGCCGTGAAGACATCGGCCGGCACAACGCGCTGGACAAGCTGATCGGCGCACTTGTCCGTCAGGATATTTCGACAACCGGCGGCGTTGCTATCGTCACCAGCCGCTGCAGCCTGGAACTGATTCAGAAAGTACTGCGCGCCGGCATCCAGACGCTGGTCAGCCTGTCTTCGCCCACCGGACTTGCCCTGCAATGGGCTCGCCGGCACAACCTCAATTTAATTCACCTGCCGCAGCACAGTGCGCCGCGGGTCTATAGCCCTGCGATGGAGATTCAACCGTGAGCACTCATCATCAAGCCGACAAGACACCCATTCCCCGCTACAAGCCGTACAAAGGTGCGGCAGGCGGCTGGGGCGCACTGATCAGCGTGACACAGGCCTGGCTGGGCAGTGACAACGCGCTGAAGAACCTGCGCATGATGCTCAAGACCAACCAGAACGGCGGCTTCGATTGCCCGGGCTGCGCGTGGGGTGATTCGCCGGAAAGCGGCATGGTCAAGTTCTGCGAGAACGGCGCCAAAGCGGTGAACTGGGAAGCGACCAAGCGTCGTGTAGACCCGGCCTTCTTTGCCCGTTACAGCGTCAGCGCGCTGCTGGAGCAGAGCGACTACTGGCTGGAGTATCAGGGTCGCCTGACCGAGCCGATGGCGTATGACGCAGAAACCGACCGTTATAAACCGATCAGTTGGGATAACGCGTTCGCGCTGATCGCCAAGCACCTGAAGAACCTCCCCAGCCCGAACATGGCCGAGTTCTACACCTCGGGTCGGGCCAGCAACGAAGCGGCGTACCTGTATCAGCTGTTCGTGCGCGCTTATGGCACCAACAACTTCCCCGATTGTTCGAATATGTGCCACGAAGCCAGTGGCGTAGCGTTGTCGCAAAGCGTCGGCGTCGGCAAGGGCACCGTGACGTTCGAGGATTTCGAACACGCCGATGCCATCTTCGTCCTCGGTCAGAACCCCGGCACTAACCACCCGCGCATGCTCGAACCGTTGCGTGAAGCGGTACAGCGCGGTGCTCAGGTGGTCTGCGTCAACCCGCTCAAGGAGCGCGGTCTGGAACGCTTCCAGCACCCGCAGCACCCGGTCGAAATGCTCACCAACGGCGACCGCCCGACCAACACCGCCTACTTCCGCCCAGCCCTGGGTGGCGACATGGCGTTATTGCGCGGCATGGCCAAGTTCCTGTTGCAATGGGAGCGTGATGCACAACTGGCCAATGAGCCGTCGGTGTTCGATCACGCATTCCTCAACGAACACACCGAGGGCGTGCTGGAATACCTGGCGGCCATCGATGAAACCTCGTGGGAAGAAATTGTCGAGCAATCCGGGCTGCCACTGACTGACATCGAGCAGTCAGCGCGCATGTATGCCAAGGGCAAGAACGTCATCATGTGCTGGGCAATGGGTATCACCCAGCATCGCCACTCGGTTGCGACCATTCAGGAAATCGCCAACCTGATGCTGCTGCGCGGCAACATTGGCCGTCCTGGCGCAGGTCTGTGCCCGGTGCGTGGCCACAGTAACGTGCAAGGCGACCGCACCATGGGCATCAACGAGCGCCCGCCGGTGTTCTTCCTTGATGCGCTGGAAAAACGCTTCCAGTTCCAAGTGCCGCGTGACAACGGGCATAACGTGGTCGAGGCGATTCACGCCATGGCCGAAGGCCGCGCCAAGGTGTTCATCGCGCTGGGCGGCAACTTCGCCCAAGCGACACCGGACAGCCACCGCACCGCCGAAGCACTCAGCCAATGTGATTTGACGGTGCAGATCAGCACCAAGCTTAACCGCAGCCACTTGTTCCATGGCAAGGACGCACTGATCCTGCCGTGCTTCGGTCGTACCGACATCGACATCCAGGCCAACGGTCCGCAAGCGGTCACCGTGGAAGACTCGTTCAGCATGGTCCACGCCTCCAACGGCCAGTTGCAGCCGCTGTCGAAGCAGATGCGTTCGGAGCCGTCCATCATCGCTGGTATCGCCAACGCGACACTGGGCAAAAAGCCGGTGGACTGGTTGTGGCTGGTGGAAGATTACGACCGCATTCGCGACCTGATCGCCGACACCATCCCCGGCTTCAAGGACTTCAACGAGCGCGTCAAGCATCCTGGCGGGTTCTACCTGGGCAACGCAGCCGGTGCGCGCCGCTGGAATACTGCGTCGACCCGCGCCAACTTCAAGTCCAACACACTGCCGCTGAAGCTGATCCATGAAGGCATCAGCTCGACCGGTGAGGTGCCAGACCTGATCATGCAGTCGATGCGCTCCCACGATCAGTACAACACCACGATTTATGGCCTGGACGACCGTTATCGCGGTGTGAAAGGTCAGCGTGACGTGCTGTTCGTCAACGAGGCGGACATCATTCGCCTAGGCTTCCAGCCGGGGCAGAAAGCCGACCTGATTTCGATCTGGGGCGACAATCGCGAACGTCGCGTCAAAGGCTTCACCCTGCTGCCATTCGATATTCCGGCAGGCCAGGCTGCGGCTTACTATCCAGAGGTCAACCCGTTGGTGCCGCTGGAAAGCGTCGGCGAAGGCAGCAGCACGCCGACGTCGAAGTTCGTGGCGATCCGTCTTGAGCGTTCAGCTGAATCAGCGCGGATTGTCTGACGCTTATAACGGTTTGAGCACGCCCATAAAAAAGGCCCGTTTCATTTGAAACGGGCCTTTTGCAAGTAACCTGAGACTGCTTTTTAGCATTTAAGTTCCTTAACCAAAACAGTAACTTAGGCTTATTTGTGGCAAACGTGTTACTCGTCGGATTTGAATTGCTACATTCTTCACTTGACACCAATATCGCGCCGTCATCCCTATGAGATTCAATACATGAAGTATTCCTCGATACTGTTGTTGTCTCTTACCCTGATCGGCGGTACAGCCTCTGCAGGCAATCTCGAATCAGGCGTAGGCGGAGCATTGGGTGGGGTACTCGGTTCGGCCGTCGGTCAACAGCTCGGCGGCAGCACCGGTTCAGCGATTGGCGCTGGCGTTGGCGGTGCAGCCGGTGGCGCGGTCGGCGCAGACCGACGCAATCGTACAGAAGCCGCCATCGGCGGTGGTCTGGGCGCAGCAGGCGGTAACGTTCTGGGCCGCAGCGTTGGCGGTAATACCGGCAGCCTGGTCGGCTCGGCGGTAGGCGGCGGCGGTGGCGCCGCACTGGGTAACTACATGGGCAATGAGAGCCGCAGCGATGATCGTCGGGATCGTGGTGGCCGTGAGTATCGTGGCAATAAACGTAACAAGCACTACGGGCATCGCCGTCACGGTCGCGACTGATCTGCTCGCTGACTGTTGATACACCCAGAACCGGCCGCTCTTGAGCGGCCGGTTTGGTTTTAGAGCATTCCCTGCACCCACGCCCTCACCTGCGCATACGGATAATCCTCCAGCACCGCAAACCCGGCAGTCGCACGGGCCTTCAGCTTGGTGAACAGCGGCACACTGATGCCGCAGAGGAAGCGTGTGAGGCATTCGGCACTTGGCGGCTGGCCGGTATAGTCCTGATGCTTGTGGATAAAACCGCCACACAGTTGCTGAAAGTCGCGACTCGCCAGCGGCTCCAGTGCGGGTGGTTCGGGCAGGTGGGCGACTTCGCCAAGGCACACCGAACAATGCCCGCACCGCTCAGGGGCGTTGTGATCGCCAAAGTAGCGGGCCAGGCGATGGGTCAGGCACTGATCGCTGGAGAAGACTTCCAGCATGGCGTGAATGCGCGCCACTTCAGTGGCTTCGTGATGGGCGAAGTAGTCGTGCAGCTCGGCACTCAATGCCTGCGGGTCAAAATCGCTGCGCAGCAGGCTGTACACCTCGGTCATCTGCTTGCTTTCAAGCTCGATCCAGCCCTTCTCCTGAAAGTAGTCCAGCGCCTTGACCACCCGCCCACGCTCGGCGCGGTATTGCTGGTACATCGCATCGAAATCAACGGTGGCCCAGGTACGCGCCCGGCTGGACGTGTCGATGAGCGCCTGAACAAACTGTTGCCGCTCGCCTTCGAACCGCGCCATCAGATCATCTGGCTGTAGCAGAAACTTGAAACGGTATTCCGCAAAATACGCGTAACGCGGCGCGATGATCCCGCGCAGTTCCAGTTGCACCAGCAAGGTTTTCAGCGGCAATTGGCGGATGTTGCTGAGATCGGCCAGCGGCCCGAGCAAAAACTCCCATTGGCCGTCATGGCGTGCGTTGAGCAGGTCATCCAGCACACGCGCAATGCCCTCGCGCTCTGGCGTGTCGCCATACACGAAGTTCTCCAGCACGTTAAGGCTGTCGCGGTTGGCCAGCACCAGGCAGTCGGATGCGGCCCCGTCGCGCCCTGCCCGGCCGATTTCCTGACTGTAGTTTTCGATGGATTTGGGCAGATCGAAATGCACCACGTTACGAATGTCGCTCTTGTCGATCCCCATCCCGAACGCGATGGTCGCCACAATGCAATTCAGGCTGCCGCCCATGAAACGCTTTTGAATCGACTCGCGTTGATCGTTGGGCAGCCCGGCATGGTAGGCGCTGGCCGGCAGCCCGTTCTGCTCAAGGTGTGCGGCGATGTATTCGGCGGTTTTTTGCAACGTCACGTAAACAATGGTCGGCTGTCCGCGCTTTTCATCAAGCCATTCGACCAGCCGCCGTCTCTTGTCACGGCCGCTTACCGGCTTGACCCACAGGTGCAGATTGGCGCGGTAGAAACCGGTGGTGATCACGTCGTCGGGGGTGATGGCGAACTTGTCCTGCATGTCGACAATGACCTGCGGCGTCGCAGTAGCCGTCAGCAACAATGCCTGGGGGATGTTGAATTCACGCTGGTAGTCGGGCAGCTTCAAATAGTCGGGCCGAAAGTTATGCCCCCACTCCGAGATACAGTGCGCCTCGTCGACCACCAGCAAAGAAATCGGCACTTGAGCTATGAAGTTCCGAAAGCGCTCATTCTTGAGCCGTTCGACCGAGATCATCAGGATCTTCAGCTCGCCGGAACGCGCCCTGGCCATGACATCAGCCACTTCCTCACGGCTTTGTGCCGAGTCGATACTCGCCGCCGAAATACCGTGACGATGCAGAAAAGCCAGCTGATCCTGAATCAGTGCCAGTAACGGCGACACCACCAGCGTCAAATTCGGCAACATCAGTGCGGGCAATTGGTAACATAGCGATTTGCCAGATCCGGTCGGAAAGATCGCCGCAGCCGAGCGCCCGGCCAGCACAGCGCTGATGGCAGCCTCCTGCCCCGGCCGGAACTGCGTGTAACCGAATACCTGTTCGAGACGCTGGTGCATGGGCGGTCATTCTCCAGAAATCAAAACGGTCACAACCTTAGCGCGCCAGGCGAAATGCACCTAGCGCCGAAGCGTTACAGAAACCCGACACACAGCCGATAGCGTTTTAATATCACGCCCGGACAACGCTTGATCAGGAGCAGGAATGGAATCCATACAGCAACCCGAGGACGACGGGGTTATCCGCATTCAGCGCCTCGTGCCAGGCCAGGTGGATGTCGTGCTGGGCTCGCATCCACGCCGAAAACGCGTCGTTGTGCCTCGCCGGTCATCCCCCTACGGACTTTGGCTGGCCTGCTTGGTTTTTGCGGCATGCCTGGCCGGGCTGATCGCCTCTAACGTGAGAGGCACCAAAGCCATGCCCATTGCGCCTGTCGAACAGCGAGCACCCGACGCTGAGACAGTCGAGATCGAGGCGCAGCCCGCAGCGGTCGCAAGCGCACCTCCAGTGCAGCTACGCAGGACGGCAGAGCTTTTGCCTGTCGCCGCAACGCCGGAACAGCCCGCCGCCGTACAGCCTCTGGACAACTGCATCAAAAACGGCAATGTCATCGATGAAAGCGTCGTGAACTGCCGATTCGGCCAGGTCCCGCGCCCCGCTCAGGCGGAAACGGCCAAAGGTATGGTCTCTGCGGACTACATGGCGGACTTCAAGGCCAACACAACGCGCACCTCCGCTCGACCCTCCAGGCCTTACAGCGTGGCAACCGTTTCAATCCGCGAGTGGGACGGACGCAATCGCTATAGCGCGCAATGGCGGGTGTACGGCAACACCATCGACGGCGACAGCGTCTGTGAAAACTTCGCCATTCACTCACTGGAACGACGCGAGTGCCGCAAATCGGCGCAGGTCAACTTCAAAGAACAATGCCGTGAGTGGACCAGACGCGTGGCCCGCAACCACGATGAAGCGAGTAAAAACGTCGAGCAGCGCTATTGCGAGATAGCAGCGACGTTTTCACCCTGAACCTGCCCTGTCGCCCCAAGGGCCTTTATTTTAAAGGCCTGCAGACCTTTCCAGGCTGCATGAACGTGATCCGCATTAGACCAATTCCCACACACGTATAGCAAAAGGCTTACACGCAGCAGGGCACGTTGGCTATTTTGCAACCTCGGCCAGGCCAGTAGCATTGGATCCAACAACTGGTGAACAAGGAGTTCACCAGGATCAGGGACGATCGACCATCGCCGGGAAGGCAGCCGACAGGGAGTTGGAATGGTCTTGGTACAAACCCGCTTCGGCGGGTTTTTTATTGCCTGCGTTTTTTGCTGCCGACAAAACCTGTACGACTCGACATTTTTCCTGACGCCAGAATAACTGCCCTCCCTGCAGGTGCTCAGCCCCGAATCAGTGAGGTATAGCGAAAGGCTTACACGCGATGGAGTCACTTGGCTATTTCCGGCCTTGTTCACTCTCCGTAAGATTGGATCCATCAAGTGGTGAACAGGAGTTCATCACGATCAAGGATGATCGACCATCGCCTGGGAGGCGGCCGACAGGGAGTCGGGATGGTCTTGGAAAAACCCGCTTCGGCGGGTTTTTTATTGGGCGCGGGAAAGCCGGTTGTAAACGCCTACTTGCGTCGCGCTTTCCTCTTGCGCAGATTCCCACGGTTCTTTTCCAGCGCATCTTGGCGGCGCGCCTCAACATTGCTTTCTTCGCGCTCGAACCTCAAGGCGACGAACTCTGCACGCATTTCCCGGTGCAGCCTGCTGTTAAGCAGCAACAGACCCAACAGCGGACACAGCAAACCCAGCACGTAGATAAACAGCTGCGCACCCGGACTCTTTGCCGGAAAATTGGGCAGCACCGCCAACAGACTCACTACCATCATCGCCACCAGCACCCATACGCCCCAACTACGTCCACGACTGATCATCAAGCCTGCGAACGCGAGCACCATCGAAGCACCAATCAGAAACATGGCTTGATAGAGACCGATGTCCGCAACGTCACCAAACCAGACGTAGCTGACCTGAGACGTGGCGATGACCACCGAAAAAAGAGTCAGGAACATCGAGCCCAGAAAGGAAGGAAAGTAGCGGGCGCGAAAGGCGTAGTAGTTGTGGCGGTCTGTCATTCGGTGATTTCCTCATACAGACCAACCGCAAAGGTCTGTACGTAATTGCTTCCAGCCAACCCGACCCCCATGCTCAAGACATCCTGGAGCTGAATGACGGTGGCGGCTTTAAGCTGGGTTGACGTCAAGCGTGTAG
The DNA here is from genome assembly GCF_023278085.1 of Pseudomonas syringae. Lineage (NCBI taxonomy): Bacteria > Pseudomonadati > Pseudomonadota > Gammaproteobacteria > Pseudomonadales > Pseudomonadaceae > Pseudomonas > Pseudomonas syringae. Next base: position 5,241,117 of record NZ_CP066265.1, read on the forward strand.
GTAATTCACCGCTTCGTTGTTTTAGTTTCAGTAGCCTGGCGGTCAACTTCGGATTCTGAAGTGTCAGCAGCTCATCGGTCAGCTGTTTGCGCTGCTGCCGATTGAGCTCTTTAGTGAGGTCGTACCAGCTGCGCCCCGTTGCAGCTTTCCTCGCCTGCATTAATTTATAGGTTGTCAGGCCAGTGGCACCTACCCCTGCCAAAGAAGCGATGTCCAGCACCGAACTGATGGCGTTGTACCACTCGGAATCATTCAGCTTGTCATTTGCCTCAGGGGAGGATATCTCGTTGATGGTTCTTGCCAGGCCGATGCCGCATTGCGCTGTACTGGCGGCTGTAGAGGCATAGCCTATGGCGGCGATGACCAGACTGGTGCCACCCGTGAAAGGCACGGCAGCACCACTACCGAAGACGGCGATCCAGCCCAGAATGGCGCCGCCGCAGGACATCGTGGCGCTGAAGGCTTCATAAAGCAGGCGCGACTCTCGAGGGTTGGTCTGTACTTCTCTGGCGAATTGCTGCGGTGCTATGTGTTTTTTCGCCTCCCGCAAAATCACCCGCTTGGGTTTGATACTGCAGATCGGCGTGAATTCTCGAAGGGTTACCACGTTGAAATCGGCATCAATGTAGACAACACCGGCCCCGACGATGCCAGGGTCTGAATCGATGGCGGTGAACAGCCGCTGAATATTGATTTTGCCTGCAATCTGCTGGCGAGCCAGCACCTGCGAAGGGCTGTTGGTCAGCCCGATCATTGCTTGAGACATTGATCTTCCTTGAATCCCGAAAACTTCACCGACCTCCCGCAGGAGATCGGCGAATCCATACGTCAAAACACTCAGACGTTAGGGCAAGGCACTGGAGCCCAGTCGCTTACATCAGGGCTTTTGCACATTTTTTCGACTTCGCTTTTGCCGGCGCTCACAACCTGCTGGCTTTCAGCCTGTTTGACCCTGGCCTGTTGCAGCTCTTTCTCGGTACCCACCGCTTCTTTTGGCACAGCCGGCAGTTTCACTTTGGCCGGTTGTTTGACTTTGGAGATCTTCTTGGTCGATGTGGCGGCAACAGGTGCCGTCTCGGCATTGGCAACAACCACGACGTCATTACGCTTCACGCCAACCTGCTGAAGGTCTTTCTCATAAGCCTGGGTGTAGCTGCTCAGGTCTTCGGTGGCGCGGCCGTTGACGGCGGCGATCAGATCGTTGGACTCTTTGAGACCTGCAACGATTTCGGCCAGGCGCTTGCGGCCTTCGGTGGCATTGATCTTGTTCGACTTGCGACCTGAAATCAGGTTGCTGAACTCACGCTGGTAGCAGGTCTGCGAAGCCTTGGCATAAGCAGTGCTGCGGTCGATATCGGCAGCGCTTTTGCTGATATCGGTGGAGTAGGAAGCGATACGCGCCTTGTCATCGGTGATCTGCTTCTGACGCTCAGTGTAGTAACCCGCTGCGCCGCCCACCAGTGCGCCGCCTGCTGCGCCAATCGCCACATTCCGTGCGCGCTTGTCCGAATCGCCTGTCAGAGCACCGGCCAGCGCACCACCGACCGCGCCCAACGCAGCGCCGGTAGCGACCGACTTGGTGGTGTCCGAGTCAGTCTGGCGCAGATGCTGCACAGGCTCGTAGCAAGAAGGGTAATACTCGACCTTGGTGGTCGCGCCGACCTTGGATACCGGCGAACTCGCGCAACCGGCCAGCAGAACAGCGCTGAAACCGGCAGTCGCCAGCAGCAGCGAACGGCTTTTAGAGGCCGAGACAAACGGTTTACGGGACAAAAGCATATTGGCATTCTCTTCGTTGGTATTGACTAGCCCGGAGCGGCTTGATGCCACCCGAGTCCCTTCTTTGCTTCCCACACCCCGGTCAGTCATTGCTGACTGGCCGATGCAAGCAATTGCTTCAAGATCGTTTCCGGGTCGGCCCGCTTTTGCTGGCGGTACTCACCGACATGGCGTACGAACAATGTTGCCCTGGCCACCAGACTCCTGCCGATGACGGGTTTACGACTGAGCTCTTCTTTGATCCGCTGAAACTGCGCCTGAATCACCGCATCGGTGTAACGCGTGCCGGTTGCCAGGTTGTCGATATAGATCGCCACCGCGCCGTCCAGCGCGCTGCGGCCATTGTCGATCGCGATGCCATACAGCCTGGCGCCGGTTTCGTCCTTGGCCGCAACGGCCTGTTGCTGGCTTTTCTTCAGATTGGTCAGGCGAATGTTGTAGTTGCTGATGGTCTCGGCCACCAGCGCAGCAGACTGGATCAGGTTGCCAGCGGCCTCCTCGCGCTGCCGGGCAATCAGCGAGACGTTGCGTTTGAGTTCTTCGTTGACCAGCCCCAGCTCGGCTTGCAGACGAGGGTCGGCACTGGCTGCAATGATGCTGTCCAGACGTTTGGTCGGATCATCGGTGTCGGTAATGTCATCCGTCAGCGCCGCCAGACGGCCTTCCTTCTGCCATTGATCGAACAGTTCCTTGTAACGTGAACGCGGCGCGGACAGCGCACCAATGGCGACCCGAAAGCCTGTGGTTTCATTGTTTTGCTCGGTGCCGTCGGCGGCGAACAGCGGGTACTCGCGACGCATGCCGGTGAACAGCGTGCCCTCGCCTTCCAGGTAATTCCCGCCCTTGGCCACAAAACCGCCATAAGCCCCCTGGCGACGCCCGGCGTGGACCAACTGGAACGACTCCTGGACCATTTCCGCCGCATTGCCTATCACGTCGAACATGCCGATGGGGTTGGGCAGTTTCGTCCCCACAGGCATCAACCGTGCTGCCTGCCCGGTCCCGCCAGCAACCTGGTTGAACACCGCCCAATCGGCCAGAGGGCCGTCACCCTCGCTGCCCTCGATACGGCGTGGAAACAGACGTCCATCCATGTCCTGGCGACTGACGGCTTGCGCGCCGCGTGCAGCAAACTCCCACTCGACCTCGGTCGGCAGGCGGACAAAACCGACGCCGCCGTCTTCTGCGTCGGTACCGCGCCCGCTGACCGGCAGCAGATCCCGGTGATTTTTCAGCAGCCAGGCGCTGTACACCGCACCAAAGCGCTCAGCCTCGAAGCGCGACAGCTTGACCTTGGGCAAGCGCCCCGCCATGCCCGGCGGAACATCACAGGCGGGCGGGGCTTCGCCGCTGGCGAGGGACTGAGCCTGAGACATGACCTGCGCATACTGCCGCGCGGTGACTTCGTATTTGCCGATGAAGTACATCATCGGTTTGAGTGGTGTTCCGGCATCGGTTTTCGGCAGCAGCGGGCCGATGACCTTGCGCCAGTCGCCGGGCAGGTCCTTTAGCGTGAACTGCCCATTGATGAAGTCGCGGCGATAGCCGGAAATGAACGATTGTTTGTAGCCCGCCTCGCCTTCGCTGAACGGATAGCCGAGGTTGATCTCGCGGTCGTCCAGGCTGCCCTGAGCCAGGATGTACACGTAACGGAAAACCATTTCGCCGTCACATGGCAACGGCAGGCTGATGTCGTCCGCCAAGGGTTTGGGGTTATCCAGCGTGTCGTTGTCATCCGCAAAGGCGCTGAACGACGATACACACAGCGAAGCGATCGCCAGCATCAGGGCAGCTCTGCGCAACTCAAACATCTCTGATTCCTTCCGAAGCTTCGATTCGGGCCACATGCAGGCCGCCGAGCGCGGCAGCAACGGCACTGGCGCCCAGCACGGCAAACAGGGCCACGAGGTAATGACGGGGGAGCAGATGGCTGGCGTACTCGCCGGCCACCTGCACGAACAGACGATTCAGGCCCAGCTCGGCTGCGCCATACAACGCAGCGGCGACCAGCGCGGCCAGTGCGCCGCTGTAAACAGCCTGCAAGACCACGAACAACAGCAATGCGCCGGTGCTGAAACCCAACAGGCGCAGCACTGAAAGCTCACGGCGTTTGCGCTCGACCGAGGCCAGAGCCCCCGCAAAGATCGCTGCGCACGCGCCGGCAAGGGCCAGACCGGCGATGATCCAGAACACGATTGAAAGGTTGCGGCTCAGCGACTGAACCTGGGCAATGGCTTGCGACTGGGTTGAAACCAGCAGGCCACTGTCGGCAAAGTAGCGACGCAATGTTTCGACATCATTCAGGTTTCGCGCATACAACCGGAAGGCCGGATAGATACGTTGCGCTTCAGGGGCCGACTCACCCAGCCAGCCCAAGGCAGGTACAGCGCGGCCATCGCGATAATCTTCAGCGGCTTGCAACAGCCCCAATGACGCGAACAATGCGTCTCGTTGAAACGCTTCCAGCGGGAGCACTGCCAAGACGCGTAATCGAGTGCGTTGCGCCTGAAGCACGCCTGAAACCTGACGGGTGAACGCGGCGTCAAGCCAGTCACCTGCCTGGGCACTGAGTTTTTCTGCGGCGGTTCTGCTCAACACCACGCTGTCCAGCCCCTGAGGTGAAGGCAGGGCACTCAACAGCGGGTCGCCATTTGCAGTCGGAATCATCTCGACGTTGAGCATCTGGTTATTCAGCGACAGATCAGCGGTTGCAGCTATCTGCCGGGTTCTGGGCAGTGCAAAGCTGACGTCGGGCCGCATGGCCAGGCTGCGAATGAATTGCGTGGTGAAACGACCGCCGCCCAGCGGAATGACCTCGCGCACGGCCGGGTCCTGTTCCAGACGCTCGGTGAGGCTGCCGATCAAGCCGAACTTGAGGCCGAACAACACCAGCAAGGGCGCGATCACCGCGACCAGTGCCAGCACGTTGCAGGCTGACAGCCTGCTTTCGCTGCGGTAATCCTGCCAGGCCAGGCTGGCGATGAGAGGCACGCGCATCAGCTCGGTTCTCCCAGCGTTGCGGTCACGCCGCCGTCGGCATCACGTCGACACTCGATGCGCAGCACTGCAAGCCCGGCGCTGCGGGCAAGCGCTTCGTCGTGGGTTGCAATCAGGCAGCAGGCATTCTGTTTCTTTGCCTGTTCGAGCAGTAACTGCATGACCCGGCCTGCATTGAGCGGGTCGAGCGCAGCGGTGGGTTCGTCGGCCAGCAGCAGTTGTGGCGAATGCGCGAGCGCCCTCGCACAACTCACGCGCTGGCGTTGCCCGACCGAAAGTGCCGCAGGTTTCTTGCGCAGTTGATCGCTGATTTCCAGTTGCTCGGCCAGTTGCCTGACCGTGCCGTCGTCGGCCAGGCCCAGCAGCCTGCGCGACAGTTCGATATTGCCCTGCACATCCAGGTAACCCAGCAGCCCGCCGGTTTGCAGTACATAGCCAAGATGCCGACTGCGCAGATCGGCCAACTGTTTCTGCAGACCTTCGCGCCACAGACTGCCGATGTCGTACTCGCCTGCGGGGGTCGAAAAGTCGAAGCGCTGTGTCCGGTCCGGAACCGACACCAGCGCGAGAATATCCAGCAGGGTACTTTTGCCACAGCCACTAGGCCCGACCAGCGCATATTGCTGCCCGGCCCTGAGCTCCAGGCGCGGAATTACCAGGCTGTAGCGCTGACTGCCCTGCCCTCGGGCCTTGTGTACCTCGCGCAGACTCAACATTACGGCAGCGTCGACAATGGAACGCGGTACAACGCGTCGCCGGGCTCGGCATCACCGAAACGCACCCAGTTGGCCAGGTCGTTATGGAAGGTTTCATAAAGGCGGATTTTCGAGTCCAGCTCGTCGATGAAATCTTCCTGCTCGGCCACACTCAACGACAGCCACAGGTCCTGAGTCATGTTCAGCGATTTGCTGCGATACGGCAGGCCTTCCAGGTACTCACCCAGAATGCCGCCTTCAGTCAGATTCCCGCCCTTGCGCAGGGCTGACGGATCACGACTCATGTAGGCACTGGCGCTGGCGATTTCCTGAAAGAAGTCCTTGGGCGAAGTCTGGGTCTTGCGCGCGGCGTCCACGATCAGTTTGAGCGACTGCTGCAAGTCATTGAGCTGCAATTTGGTCAACATCACACACACCTGAAATGCCGGAAGCTTCAGGTTGGTGACATCCCGGTCGGCCGTCCAGGCGCTGACCAGTTGCGGTGCCTGGCTGGCTGATTTACGCCCCAGAAAATCCATGTGCATGGCGTAACCGACCGCCGCAGATTTCTCGGCAATACTCGGTGCAGCAGTGAGGACCGGCACCGCTTGCGAAGGGTTACTGCGGACCTGATGCACAAGGTCGGCAAACACTGAACCGATCTCGTCGACGCGCGCGCCGAACTGGCGCACATCGCCGCCCGCTACCGGGATGTAAAGGTTGCCGATCTGCGGGTTCGCATCGGCAGTCAGCGTCCGGTATTGCTGCTCGGCAGACGCATGGTTTTTCTTGCCTGCATCGGTACGCAGGTGCAGGGCAAAAATTTTGATCTGCTTGCCAAGCGCCGCCTGCCGCACCTCGGCTTCGTTCATCTGGGTACTGCTCAGCGGATCGCTCTTGCGCAGCGAACCGGCGTCGCTGACCAACAGAATCAGCCGGCCGCCATAGCCCGACCAGTCCATGTCGTTGACCGCCTGCATCACGCCGGCGAAGGAATCCTCGTTGAACGCATGGCTGGAGACCGAGGTAGCCTTGACCTGCGCGGCCAGTTCCATGAAGCGTTGCGGGTCACGGCCCTGGTCCAGCGTGACCAGGGTTTTGGTCAGGTATTCGAGCCCCGGGGTTTTGCTGATGTTGTTGCGAAAACCCACCAGACCGAAACTGACGCTGTCCAGCTCGCCGCGCTGGGCGATTTTTTCCTGCAAGCCATGCACCACCTCGCGAACCTGATCGATGTAGGGCTGCATCGACACCGAGGTGTCCACCACCAGCACCACTGCAGTGCGGAAGGCGTCGGCGCTTTGAGCCGTTCTGACGTCATTGCCTGCAGTCTTTTGCGGCAGGTTGCCCGGATCGATCGACGCCACGTTCAACAGTTGAACCGGCTGACCGTTTTCATCGAAGCTCTCCTGCGATGCGAAAATCGGCAGCAGATAGAATTGTTCCTGGGGAACCGCGCTGGCGGTGGGCTCCAGAGCCAGCACCTGAGTATTGTCTTCGGCGTGTTTCTGAGCATCGAGCAGCAGCTTTTTGGCCGCCGCAGGGTCAGCAATGAGCTTTTCCAGTTGCTCGGGCTGGCGCACGAACATCACGGGGGCCCGTCCGGAGCGCTCGGTGAATTTCAACACAAGGCTCTGCTTCCAGTCGCTGACCTGCTCGGCGGGCAACCAGCCCTCGCTGCGCCCGTCACTGGCTGCGCCGACCCGTAACCACGGGCTGCCGTTGACGGTCTGGCGCTGATAAACGTACAACACGGAAAACGCTGGCAACGCCTGCCCGCCCGCAGCGCCGGGTTCACTGGCATAGCGCGCGCCAGGCTTGCTCAACACGCGCTGAAACAGCGTCTTCTTGCCCGGCATCAGCAAGGGTCGCTGACCACCGTCGCTATCGGTCGATGCGGAGGAAGGCTGTGCCTGAACCGCTGGCTGTGCCGCAGCCGCCGACGGAGCCGTTGCTGGCGGCATGGATTGCGCCGTGGTGTCTCGCATATCGGCATCACGCCCGTCGCCACGTAAAAACCAGTAACCACCGGCTCCGATCACCGCAGCAATCGCAACGGCGAGCAAGGCCAACGGCAACACACGACGCTTTTCCGGCGGCGCGGTCTTGCTCAGTGTCAGCTCCGGCGGCGGAGTAGAAACGGGCGCGGTCACCGGCGGCGGGCTGCCCGGAATATCGATGGACACCGGCGTCAGGCCGGCAAGCTCATCACGCGGCGCGTCGGGCTTGAGCAACGGCTGAAACACCGTGCGCTCCGTATCGTCGAGCCCCAGCTTGTCCAGCGCGACCAGCAAGGCCTTGGCATCCGGAAAGCGCTCGGCCGGATTCTTGGCCAGCAGACGGGTGAGAATGTCCTGATAGCGGCCGTGGTGCACCGGCAACTCGGGCAGCGGTTCGGTGAGATGCGCCAGCGCAGTGGAAAGCGCGTCGATACCGTTGTAGGGCAGCTTGCCGACGAGGATTTCGTACAGCACCACACCCAGCGCATACAGGTCAGCGCGGCCATCGATATCCTGACCACGGGCCTGCTCCGGGCTCATGTAACTGGGGGTACCGACAGCAAAGCCGGCCTGCGTGAACTGAGTGCGATCATCCAGCGACTTGGCGATGCCGAAGTCCGACAGTACGGCGTTGCCGTCGGCACGAAACAGAATGTTGGCGGGCTTGACGTCCCGGTGCACCAGGCCCTGATCATGGGCATAACCCAGCGCAGAGGCGATCTGCCGGACGTACAGCAAACCCTGCTCGGCACTCAGGCCTGACGCAATGCGCTCTTTGAGGGTGCCGTTGGGCAGGAACTCCATGGCCATGTAATACAGGTCATCGACGTTGCCGATGTCGTGGATAGTGACGGTATGCGGGTGTGACAGGCGCGCCAGCGTGCGGCCCTCACGCAGAAAACGCTCGCAGAAACTCGGATCGGCAGCCAGCGTGGCGGCCATCACCTTGAGCGCCACTTTGCGTTCGAGCGAACGCTGGGTAGCCAGGTAGACAGTCGCCATGGCGCCTTCGCCAATCTCGCCTTCTATGTCAAATCCAGGAATCCGTATGTCCATGTGTATGTTCTTCAACCGGCTTTGACGACGATGGCAGTAATGTTGTCGGGTGCACCGCGTGTCAGCCCGAGATGCACCAGGCTGCGCACGATTTCGTACGGGTCCTTGTGACTCAGTACGTCACGAATCTCATGGTCTTCGGCGGTCTTGTTCAGGCCGTCGCTGCACAGCAGGTAGGTATCGCCGGGCAGAATCTGTAGCTGCGCCTGTGACAGTTCGAGCCGGTCCTGAACACCGATTGCCCGGGTGACGATGTTCGAACGTGGATGCACCCGCGCTTGCGCCTCGTTGAGCAGACCGCTGTCCATCAAGTCCTGCACATAGCTGTGGTCGCGTGAAATGCTCTGCAGCTCGCCATTGCGCAGGCGATACAGGCGGCTGTCCCCGGCCCACAGGCAAACGCCCTGATTCTCCCGCACAGCCAACAGCACCACCGTGCTGCCCATCATGCTCACATTGCGTTGATGGGTTTCCTTGCGCACCGCCGCGTTCACTTCATCCAGCCGTTCCCGCAAAAGCTCGGCACAGGCCTCCAGCGCGGAGGCAGAAGGCGAGTTGCGCAGGGTGTCGACGATCAGGCTGCTGACGTAGTCGCCCGCCGCGTGCCCGCCCATGCCATCTGCCACGACCCATAAGCCGTCGGCCGACATCTCCAGAAAGGCGTCTTCGTTGATCTGACGAACCATGCCGACATGGCTGTAGCTGGCCGACGTGTACGTCATGGTGGAGGTTGCGCTCATCTAGACCCCGGCCCCCTTGCCCAATAGAAAACTGCCGAAATCCGCCGCAGCCGGGAGCCCCTGACAGCGCAGCATGCCTGGCGTGATGCTGTCCGAGCCGTTGCCCCACCAGACGCTGGCCCCTTCGCAGGCACGCTCGACCAGTGCGACACTTCGCTCCTGAGGCGTGACAGCAGAAAAGCGTTGCAGCCCGGCGAAGGCATGCACGGGCTCGCTTTGCGCCAACACAGGCGCACCCAGCACCTGCAGCCCGGCTTCGAACGATTCGAACGTCGCCTGCGGCTCAAGCGTCGCCAGCAAGAGCTCTTCCGCCTGCTCGAACCAGTCATCCGCGCCACTGACCAAAGCCCCGGCCGCCTGCCCGGCGTCGATGGGCGCCGCGACCGTCATTGGAAAATAACGACCGACCCGATCAATGCTCGGCATCAATACGCCCGTGACGGCTTGCGGCCCGCACACCCCGGAGGCCAGCAAGAACCGCCACAGCGGGCTGATCAGATAGGCATCCAGCCAGGCGCCGCCGAGCTGTTTCTGGCTAGCGAGCAAGCCCGCCGCCAGCCAGGCGTCCCATGGCTGAATGAAACTCTGCGGCAGGTCGCGGCTGACGAAGTCACCACGGCTGGCCAGCTTTCCGTAGAAGCCCACCGTTGTCATAACCGCTCCGGCAGACTGAAGCCGCTCAGTACACGACTTTTGAACGGGTTGAATGCGCTGTTGGCGCGCAGTTCGTAAGAGATGCTCACGCCGTCAACGCGCAGTCGCAGGTTGAAGCGATCTGGCGCATTGCCAGCCGTCAGGTCTGACTGTTCCAGCAGGCGAAACCAGGCCCAAGGCCCGTCAAGCGTTACACCTGAACGACCACTGGCAGACGGGGGTGAGATCGACAGCCGCACAACGCCAATGCTGCCCGGGTTGGGCCATTGCATGGCAACCGGGCGGCTCGGGCCGTGGTCGTAGCTGATCTGCTGACCATCCAGATCCAGCAGAAACTGGGTAATGGAGGTGTCCATGGCGATCGGTTTCAGCTCGAAACGTACTGTCGGTTGCGTGCCTCCGGAGCGGAAGAAGGCATCGCGAATCGCACTCGCACGCTGGAATGTCTGCAGCACGCCCGCATTGATCCCAAGCTTTTGCGCGGCGCCCGGCTGCCAGCGCCAGGTGCTTGCAGAGGTGTCGACGTAAGGTTGCAGGTACTTGCGGAAGTAGCTGTCCATCACGCCACCGACACCGAAGAACTGACCGAAGTCGTCCAGCGTTGCGTCACGCGCGCTGCCGGGGGACATCGGATAGCGGCCACTGAGGGACTGGCGATAGACGTTCACCACCTCGCTGACCCAGGCGGCATTGAGCTGATTGCGCACACCGCCCATCATCGTATTGGTCGTGGAGCTGACGACTGATTTGACCAGCCCCTGCACCAGAGGTGGCTGGCGCTCTGCGGTCAGGCTGACCCGCGCCGCGGCGGCCGTGGCCTGGTTTTTGGCTTCACCCAGCAACGCATCGCCACTGGCGCCGACCATTGCGCTGACCTGCACATAGAGCGCGTTCATGTCGGACAGCAACGCATCGATTGCTGCAGGCTCGCCTTCGCCTTTACTGACCAGGCTCTTGAGATCGGCAAAGTGGGCGCTCACCGGATCTTCCACTGCGACCGGCGCACTGCTGGCGGCAGCCTGTTGCTGGCCTAACAAGGAGCCCAGGCGCTGCTTGAGCTGGTCGACATTGCCGTCGACCTTCTTGCCTTGTGCCGCCAGCAGTTTTTCTTCTTCTTGCAGGTCGGTTTCTCTGGCCACTGCCGAGAGCAGCTTTTTCAACGGCGAAGCCGGCCCCGAGATCACCCGCAGCACATCGGCTGCCTGCGCCACGCTGGTGATCGGCACAAAGTCGATGTCCGCCAGCAACGCATCCCACTGACGCATGTAATCCTGGAAGTACAGGCGACGCACTTCGGCAGCCAGGCTGGCAACGTCCAGTTGTTCGGCCTGATCACGGCCCAGTACCCACTGCTCTTCAGCCAGCGTTGACGCCTGGTTGAGGCTGCTGAGCAGGAAACCTTCGCGATAGCCCCTGGCGGTGAACAGGCCACTGAGCGGTTCAGTCAAGGGTTTGCCACTCTTGCGACTGAACACCAGCGCAGCATCACGACCACCGGCTTCGCTCAAGCGAAAATCCGGCACGCCGTCAGGCAGTTTCTGCCGTTTGACCCGGTCATACACGCGCTGCGCTACCGGTAGCTGCTGCAATTGGCGACGCAGATCATCGATCAGACGCTGGTCCAGGCGGGCTTTGGGCGGATGTCGCTCAAACAGCGCCTGCAAATGCTCACCCAAGGCCAGCCGCTGCTCCGGCGGCAGATCGCGAGGCAGGCTGCTGTCCCAATCCAGTGCAATCCAGGCTTTGATGAAGTCCGGGTCGTAATGCTCAGTGTCGGCGAGCATTAGATAAGCCTTCAGGCCTTCGTACAAAAAGTCCGAAGAGCCTCCGCTGTGCAATTGCTCTTCCAGCCTTGTCACCAGGCGCGGCGCGAATACCGCGATCAGCAGCTTGCGGTAGACGCTGGAAGATTCGGCTTCGAGCATGTCGCCCTGATACAGGCCCAGCCCTTGCGCCCAGTCCGGTGGTTCACTTGCCAGATGCCGGACCGCGTTGAGCAGCGGCAGCACCGCCAATACATCACGCTGAGCGGGGCTCAGGTTCTGGACGGTCTGTCCGAGAGGTGCGACTTTCTGATCAACCTGCTCGATATAGTGCTGATTGGCGTTGTAGCTGATCAGCCACAGTGTCCCGACCAGCAACATCAGCGCGACCGTAGCGGCCAGCACAGCGCGGGCAATCCACTTGCGGCGGCGCTCCACTTTGGGGTCGACCCCCATCAGTCCCTGTTCGGCAAACGCCACGGCCGTGAACAACCGCTCGATGAAATAACTGCGCCCGGTTCCGGTTTGTCGCGCCAACTGCTGGCGGTCCAGATTCATGCTCTGGGCCATGCTGCCGATCAGGCGATCGATCGGGCTGCCTTCCTGCGTGCCACTGGTGAAATACACCCCGCGCAATAGAGCGCGCTCCTCGAAAGCGTTGGGCTTGAAGACGCCGTCTAGAAAGCTTTGCAGCGTTTGTCGCAATGCAGCGAACTGCTGTGGAAAGCCATAGATCAGGTCGCGCCGCGCCGGGTCGCGCTCCTGCTGCAAGCGCTCCACCAACCGTTCATTGAGACGCTGTTCCAGCGCCGAGAACTCTTTCTGAAAGTCCTGCAGCGGCCCCTCGGCACTCTTGCCATCGTCCAGCGCAAACGTCATGCCCCAGACCTGAGCGCGTTCTTCCTTGCTCAGCGCATCGAAGAACTCCATGAAGCCCGGCACCAGATCAAGCTTGGTCAGCATCAGGTAGATCGGAAAACGCACACCCAGCCGAGTGTGCAGTTCCTGAATCCGCAGGCGAATCGCTGCAGCATGATCAGCGCGTTCGGCATCGCTGCCCAGCAGCAGATCGGAAAGGCTGATGGCAATGAACGCGCCGTCTATGGGCCGACGCGCACGCTGGGTCTTGAGCAAGTCGAGAAAGCCCAGCCAGGCTGCCTTGTCGACTTGCGCGTGGCTGTCCTGAGTGGTGTAGCGACCTGCGGTGTCGAGTAGAACCGCCTGATCGGTGAACCACCAGTCGCAATTGCGGGTACCGCCCACACCACGGACGGCGCCAGCGCCCAGTTGTGCGGCGAGCGGAAAGTGCAGCCCCGAGTTGACCAGCGCAGTGGTCTTGCCCGAACCGGGCGGGCCGATGATCACGTACCACGGCAGCTCATACAGGTTGCGTCGCTGATCACCGCCCAGGCGGGCCTTTTTCAGCAGGGTGAGCGCTTCGTCCATGCGCTGACGCAAGGTCGCCAGTTCCTCGGCGGTGGCGACGCTGGCCGGGTCTGGCGCGGTCTCGGCGGCCAGGCTCTGCATGACCGCCGCGGCCTGGCGGCGGGCCTGAACGATACGAAACACCCGGTAACCGATCCAGATCGCGAACAACAGGATGATTAACGCCCAGCGACGGCCTTCCGGGATCAGTATTTCCAGCAGCGGGCCGACGAACCAGATGATCAGGCCGAGAGCGATCAGGCCCAGCAACGGGACGAGCCAGCGAATGACAAAACCGAAAAAAACCTTCACTCGACCCCCTCCGCCAATACAGTGATTTCAACCCGGCGATTCTTCGCCCGGCCTTCAGCGCTCGCGTTGGAGCCCAGTGGCTCGGTATCGCTGCGCCCTTCAGCGGTGAAACGCTGCGGCTGGCCCGTTTTTGCGGCGAGGATGTGCAGTACCTGCTCGGCACGCGCCTGCGACAGCGCCCAGTTGGACGGGAAGCGCAGGGTCGCGATGGGACGGTTATCGCTGTGGCCAGTAATGCGCACGTCACCCTTGACCTTGCGGATGGCATCGGCGATGCGCAGCATCAGTGGCTGGAAGTCGTCAACGATGGTGGCGCTGCCCGATGCAAACAGCTCGTCGCCGCGAATCGTCACCACCGAGCGGTCCACAGCGTCTTCAACCGCCACCTTGCCCGCCTTGATGTCATCGGCCAGAAAGCCAGCAAGACGCGGGCGCTCGATCAGTTTCGGCTGCACGACAGGACGGTCGATGGACTGCACCGGAATCTCGCCCAGCGCATGAATATTCTTGAACACCGGTTCGGCGTCAGACGCCAGTTTCAGCCTCAGCACGAACAGCAACAGCAGCAACAGCGCCAGCCCGATGGCGACACCGACCCACGGCGGCATGAACTGGGTCAGGCGATCACGGGCCAGGGTCAGGCCCCGCCAGTGCGGCGACAGCTCACGTTCGTGCTCGCCGCGTGCGCTGCGAATGGCGGCGCTGGTGCGCTCGCGAAGGGCTTCAAGCTCGCTGCGACCGTTGTTCATCACCCGGTAGCGGCCCTCGAAACCCAGGCACATGCACAGGTACAAAAGCTCCAGCAGGTACAAGCGCTCGCGCGGGCTCTGCAAGCAGTGTTCGAGCAGCTGGAAAACCTTTTCGCCGCCCCAGGCTTCGTTATGCACCGTGATCAGCAGGCTTTGTTTGCCCCATTCGCTGGTGCTGCCCCAAGGGGTGCTCATGACCGCTTCATCGAGCGCGGTGCACAGCACGTAACGCCCCAGCAACACATCATTGCGGGCTACCCCGGCCGCTTCGGCGCGCTCCTCGAACTGGCGTAGCCAGGCAAGTAATTGCGCACGCAGGCTGGCCGGTGCCGGGTGGGCAATGGTGCTGCGCAGCCGGGCAAGCAACGCCAGCAACGGACCTGCGGCACTTTCCAGCGGATTGAGCCCTTGCGCCTGACCGGTCGCCAGTGGCGCCGACGGCACACTCAGCGGCGGTGTTGGCTCCGGGGCGCCACCGGCCCCGCTGCGACCGCCCGGGCGCGGCATGAACTGGGTGCGGTCACTGGCGGGCGGGGATGAACCGTCGTCGTTGGAATGCATCGCGGTTTATCCTCGAATGGCCCAGAAAGCCAGGTTCAGCCCCGGGAACTCACCCGCGACATGAAATGCAAAACCCCCGGAGTGCATCAGTTGTTTCCAGTGCTCGCTACCGCGGTCCAGTTCGTAGTACGTCGAACCGGCATGGTAAGGAATCTGCCGCGGCGCCACGGGGAGTGGCAACAGACCGATGCCTGGCAGTTGCAGGTTGACCAGATCACGGATGTGCTCCACCGAGCCGATTTTGCTCTGCTGGCTGAAACGCCCGCGCAGGGTTTCGCTCGGGATATCAGCACGCACCACAAGGATGAAGCTTGCGGTGTCGATCAGGGTTTTGTCTGCCAGCATGGCGACATGCACGCCGTAGGCTTTTTCGACAATTGGAATAGGCGTGGCCTTGCTGTCGATCAGCATCGACAGCGCCTCGCGCAATGCATGCATGACCGGCGTGAAACTCAATGTCAGGTCGTCATGCTGGTAGCGCGGGAAATCTTCAGGGCGACGGCTGCTGGACGAAAAGGTCGCAAACTCCCCGGCCAGACTGACCAGCTCGCTGTAGAAGCGCTCGGGGTGCACAGGGCTCAACTGGCTCAGATGGTTGATCAGCGGCTCGGCGCGATTGACCAGTTGCAGCAGCATGAAGTCAGCGATTTCCGAAGCGCCACCCGCACCGGACGCCACAACCCGCCCGGCCAGCGCTTCGCCACGCTGGCGCAGCAGGCCCTGCAGTTCGCTGCGAAACGCCGAAAGCGGTCTGCTTGCGGTGACGTCGAGGACGGGCGGGATGTAGCTGTCATCCAGTACCAGCGCGCGGTCGGCGCGTTTTTCCTTGATTCGGACCACGCCGATGGCGGCGTAATCGCTCAAGCCATCCGCGGCGGTCAGCAGGCGCAAAGCTCTGGAGCCGACGGCGACTGGCGCCCGGTTTTCGAACGGCGCGTTATCGTCGCGCACCTCGCGCACCTGGCTGAGGTAACGCGCGCCACCCAGCTCTTCGCCTTCATCCACTGTGTCCCGCGCACCGGCGCGCCTGAGCGGCAAGGCCAGATACACCACGCCATCGCGCAGGTTGTCATCGATGCTCAGCGGGCTGGGTGCAAGATCATCCTGCGGAATGCTGAAAGGCGTCCCGTCGGGTAGCAGGCCTCTGGCCGAAACGATTGCCAGTTTGCCCTGAGCCAGCAGGCCCTGATCGATCAACAGCTCGGAGAACCCCCACGCGCCTGCCGACAGCGGCCGATTACGGGCGTCGATCAGGTTTTCCAGGTAGCGGTCATGCTGCTGAAAGTGCTGGGTTCCGATAAACATGCCTTCCGACCAGACCACTCGATTGTTCCAGGACATGGGTACTCCGTTTGCTATTGAGCCGGGCGGGTTGGGTGGGCGACGACGTCAGTGCGCACGGCATGCACATCGAGGCTGATCTGGTGTTCGCTGGACTGTCGAGGTGCGACATTGATGACGGCACGCCACTGCGCGCGATCGATTGCGCGATAGCCGACCACCAGACCCACGTGACGGGTCGCCGGATCAAGCTGGCGAACCACACGTTGCAGCTCACCTGGCTGTACCAGCACTTCATCCTGATCGATCAAATCAGGCCCCAGTGTGGCGGGCGCACGCTCGGCCAGTGCGAAATAGTCCGCACGCAGAAAAGACGCGGTGTTTTTCAGTTCATAGAGGCGCACCCGAACAGGCGCAGCCTGACCGGTCGCACCAGGATTGAGCTCTGCGACTGCCTGAAAATCGAACGTGACGGCGGCGTCCGAAGAGGATGCAGACGCATCCTTCGGGGTTTGCACATCCTTGGCACAGGCACCCAGCAGCAATACAGTGAGAGCGGCCGATACAACGCTGCGAAACATCCTTGATCCTTTATGTTCTGGCTATCTGGTGGTTGATCCTGCAACTCAGGGGCGGCGCAAACGGGTGCTGTGCTGCTCATAGGCGCGGCTGAACTCACGCCCGAAAAGCTCTTGAAAATCGTCTTCCGCTTCGCGCGAAATATTGCTGTAGAGCTCCGTGAACTGCTGCCAGTAACGGGCCTGTCGGGAACCACCCAGCAGGCTCGAAAAAGCACCTGACGGTGCGCTCATCCGGGTTTCAAGCTCGGCAGGTTCAAAGCGTTTGAGCAGATGCTTGATCGCTGCCTGCACACCGGCCATGACAGCCAGCTGGTGGGCGCGTAAATCATCAAAACTGTCTGTAACCGCCTGTTCCGGGGCCATGAACGCCTGGTTGCCGTGGCGCAGCAGCAACAACAGGGCCTCATCGGCATTCGGGGCGAATTTCAGCGGATTGTTTTCCACCGGACCAATCACGGTCTGCTGCATGCGGAACTCGCCCTTGAGGCTGGTGCGCGCTCGCAACACGTCGATCAACCCTTCGACCATCAGCCTGTAGCTGCGCCCTATTGCCTCCATCTGGGCCTCGGCCTGGGCGGTGTCGATGCGCAGTTGATCAAGGCCTGCACCACGTAGAAACGCCTGAAGCAGGTCCGGCGTGCGAACGGACGCAGTTTCGGCTGGCAATGTTGCAGCGACTGGCGCAGCGGCTGGCGCAGGAACCGGGATCGGCGTGGGTTCAGGGCTCGCCAGCTCAGGCTCGGGCAGGGTATCGGGCAGCTGCTGTGTCGGTGAAGGTGTCGGTATCGGCGCGGGCGTATCAGCGAACAGATCCCAGTCTTCGGGAATGAGACCGGCAGCAGGCACAGCGTCAGGCACCTTGGGCGCGGGGGCCGGTATTGAGGGCTCCGGGGCTCGAAAGTCATGCTGTTCGGCCGGGACGTGATCGGACCGGGTCGGCGGCGCGATGCTTGATGGCGTCAGGAAGTCGAACAGATCGGGAAAAGTGTCGTGCGCCGATCCACCCTGAAAATGAGCGGTGGCAGGCGGGCTGCTCACAGGCGCAACGTCGGGTTGCAGCGATCCGTTCTGGCGCCCCATCAATGCTTCGAAACTGTTGGGTGAGTCGATCCCGCTGGCAGGCCCTGCATGGGCCAGGTTCAGATCGGCCAGGTTCAGGCCCGAGTCGATTCGCGCCTGTATTTCGTATTCACCGATGCGGATGATTTCGCCATCCTGAAGCGGTTCGCTGTTGCCGCGGCGCAGACGGACACCGGCCTTGATCAGCTCTACGCCGTTGGTGCTGTAATCGGTGAGGTAGTAACGGCCATCCTTGTACTGAACGACGCAATGCTTCTGGGAAACCAGTCGCTCGGGATCAGGAAGTACCCAGTCATTCTCCGGGCCACGACCAATCGCCATCACCCCATTGTCCATTGATTTTTCAGGACATTGGCCAGGGGTTATCTTGTGATAACTAGTGATCGTCAGACACAGCGTCATTGCGCCTCCTTGCTTACAACGCGCACGAACAACAATAACGAAAAACCTGAAACGATGAACGCAGCAGCCTGGATAAGGCAAAAACGCTCAAAGAACGACTTTAAAAATTATCGGTGAACATGAAAGCACGCGACTTTATACACAATTCCATGACAGTGACACAGGCGACGGCAAAACAACATTTCGGTTGCCAGCCCCGTCACACCTGCGCAAAGCCGACATAGCTTAACCTTGACAAGCCATCTGTACTACACCAAAAATGCACAACGCCCATGCACCGTTGATTTCATATTGACATCACTGCAGACAGGGGTTGGCAATTCATGGAAGTTGCTCAGGAAATGTCCTGACGAGCCGCGCTACAACAACTGATGTGATAGGGAGATCAATCTTGGTGGATGTATCGTTGCTGCTCGCTGCAGTTTCCGCCAACGTTCCTTGCGGCGATGATCTGGAATACGACCCGGACTTTCTGCAATTGGAGCGCGATGCCCAAGGCCGCCCCGAGCGCGTCATGGGCGACTCCATACAGCCTGCCGAGCCGCCCCAATGGCGCGCCATCGAGCAAGCGAGCGTTGCACTCCTGCAGCGCAGCAAAGACCTGCGCATCACCCATTTCCTTCTGCAAAGTGCTCTGGCGCTGGACGGCGTTGCCGGCCTGGGCAACGTGCTGACGCTCATCAGCGAACTGCTCAGGCATTACTGGGCCGATATCTACCCGCAGCTTGACGCGGATGACGACAACGACCCGACCGTGCGCATCAATGCGCTGTCCGGCCTGACCTGCGATACCAACATCCGCCTGTTGCGAGAAAGCACGCTGATCCGCTCGCGGGCCTTCGGCACTGTCAGCCTGCGCGCCGCGCTGAATGCCAGCGGCCTGCAAAGCTTTGCCGACGAGACACTGACCGCAGAGACGCTGTCCGCCGCCTTGCGCGACAGTGATCCCGAGCAACTGAACGCTACCCGAAGCGCCTTGAGCGAAGCACGCACGGCCGCTGAATTCATCGAGGGTTTCGTGTCCGGGCAGGTCGGTTCGGCGCAGGGTGTCGACCTGTCCCCGCTTAAACAATTGCTCAGGCAAGCACTGCAGATGCTGGGCGAACAGAGCGTCGCCAGCACTGACGACGAGCCCGCCGCAGAAGCTCTCGAGCCTGCCGTGCAAGCGTCCACACCCGCCACGCCACGCGTGTCCGGCGACATTGCCAGTCGCGACGATGTGCTGCGCAGCCTTGATCGAATTCTGAGTTATTACGCCCGCCACGAGCCTTCGAGCCCGCTGCCGGTGCTGTTGAACCGAGCAAAGAATCTGGTGCACGCCGATTTCGAAGCCATCGTGCGTAACCTGATTCCAGACGGTATGTCGCAGTTCGAAAACTTGCGCGGACCCGAGACTGACTGACTCCCTCACGGGGTCTTCGTCCGGATCACGCAATCCCGTTACCGGCAACGACCGATGACGCCAACACCGTCGCAGCAGCGACCAGGAGGAGCAACGTGGCGAAAACCAGTTCTCAGAAATTCATTGCGCGCAACCGTGCGCCGCGAGTTCAGATCGAATACGACGTGGAGCTTTACGGCGCCGAGAAAAAGGTCCAGCTGCCCTTCGTCATGGGTGTCATGGCAGACCTTGCCGGCAAACCGGCAGAGCCTCTGGCAGCGGTTGCCGATCGCAAGTTTCTGGAAATCGATGTCGACAATTTCGACTCACGGCTCAAGGCCATGCAGCCACGCGTGGCGTTCAACGTGCCCAACGAGCTGACTGGCGAGGGCAATCTGAGCCTGGACATCACGTTCGAAAGCATGGATGACTTCAGCCCTGCGGCAGTAGCGCGCAATGTCGACTCGCTGAACAAACTGCTCGAAGCGCGGACGCAGCTGGCCAACCTGCTGACCTACATGGACGGCAAGACCGGCGCTGAAGAAATCATCATGAAGGCTATCAAGGATCCTGCGTTGCTCCAGGCCCTGGCGAGTGCGCCAAAGCCTCAGGACTCCGAGCCCAACGCGTAATCAGGACCAGACATCATGACCGAATCGAGTCGCGAAAATCAGCCACAAACCGCAGGCGCCACCGAGCAGACCAGCGAGTTTGCGTCGCTGCTGCTGCAAGAGTTCAAACCCAAGACCGAGCGCGCTCGCGAAGCGGTCGAAACCGCTGTGCGCACCCTCGCCGAACAGGCTCTGGCACAAACCGATCTGGTGTCCAACGACGCCATCAAGTCGATCGAATCGATCATTGCAGCGATCGATGCCAAACTCACCGCGCAAGTCAACCAGATCATCCACCATCAGGATTTCCAGCAAGTGGAAAGTGCCTGGCGTGGCCTGCACTATCTGGTCAGCAACACCGAAAGCGACGAGCAACTGAAGATTCGTGTCCTGAACATCTCCAAGCCGGAGCTGCACAAGACCCTGAAGAAATTCAAAGGCACGGCGTGGGACCAGAGCCCGATTTTCAAGAAGATGTACGAAGAAGAGTACGGCCAGTTCGGCGGCGAGCCGTACGGCTGCCTGGTGGGCGACTACTACTTCGACCAGTCGCCTCCGGACGTCGAGTTGCTGGGCGAGCTGTCCAAGGTCTGTGCCGCCATGCATGCGCCATTCATTGCTGCGGCCTCGCCTACCGTGATGGGCATGGGTTCGTGGCAGGAACTGTCCAACCCGCGCGATCTGACCAAAATCTTCACCACGCCGGAATACGCTGGCTGGCGTTCGCTGCGTGAATCCGAAGACGCACGTTACATCGGCCTGACCATGCCACGCTTCCTGGCGCGCCTGCCTTACGGGGCCAAGACTGATCCGGTGGAAGCCTTCGCGTTTGAAGAAAACACCGACGGTGCAGACAGCGCCAAGTACACCTGGGCCAACGCAGCCTACGCCATGGCGGTGAACATCAACCGTTCGTTCAAGCACTACGGCTGGTGCTCGCGGATTCGCGGTGTCGAATCGGGCGGCGAAGTGGAAAACCTGCCGGCTCACACGTTTCCGACCGACGATGGCGGCGTGGACATGAAATGTCCGACCGAAATTGCTATTTCGGACCGTCGTGAAGCCGAGTTGGCCAAGAACGGCTTCATGCCGCTGCTGCACAAGAAGAACACTGATTTTGCAGCGTTCATCGGTGCGCAGTCCTTGCAGAAACCTGCCGAATACGATGACCCGGACGCCACCGCCAACGCCAACCTGGCTGCGCGCCTGCCGTACCTGTTCGCCACCTGCCGCTTCGCGCACTACCTCAAGTGCATCGTGCGCGACAAGATCGGCTCGTTCAAAGAGAAAGACGAAATGCAGCGCTGGCTGCAGGACTGGATTCTCAACTACGTCGATGGCGACCCTGCGCACTCCACCGAAACCACCAAGGCCCAGCATCCGCTGGCAGCAGCAGAGGTAGTGGTCGAAGACGTCGAAGGCAATCCGGGTTACTACAACTCCAGATTCTACCTGCGCCCGCACTATCAGCTGGAGGGCCTGACCGTGTCACTGCGTCTGGTCTCCAAGTTGCCATCGGCCAAGGGTGCCTGACCACGCCCGCAGGTAAAGCTGCGAGCGGTTTTGCGAAAAATGCGAACAGGCTGCACGCCCGAACCGGCGTGCAGCCAATCAACACATGAGTGGTCCACGCCACATCAGGAGAGAACATGGCAGTCGATATCTTTATCAAGATCGGTGACATCAAGGGCGAGTCCATGGACAAGGCCCACAAGGAAGAGATCGATGTGTTGAACTGGAGCTGGGGCATGTCCCAGACCGGCAACATGCACACCGGTACAGGCGGTGGCGCAGGCAAGGTCAATATTCAGGATCTGTCGATTACCAAGTATGTCGACAAGTCCACCCCGAACCTGATGATGCATTGCTCCAGCGGCAAGCACATCGACAAGGTCAAGCTGACCGTGCGCAAGGCCGGCGGTGAAAATCAGGTCGAGTACCTGATCATCAATCTGGAAGAAGTGCTCATCACGTCTCTGAGCACCGGCGGGTCGGGCAGCGATGATCGCCTGATCGAAAACGTCACCCTCAACTTTGCCCAGGTGCTGGTGGACTATCAGCCACAGAAAGCCGACGGCACCAAGGAAGGCGGCCCGGTCAAATACGGCTGGAACATCCGCTCCAACACCAAGCGCTGAGTGCACGCGCCCCCGACCACAGCGTTGGGGGCGCCACGCCTTGAACAGCAATGGATCTACTGCCGCAAGGTGCCTGAGTCATGGCCAAGCCCTCGTTTATCACTGTGTGCAATGAATACCTCAAGATCTCGACGATGTTCGAGCTGGGCAAACCTTGCGACGGGCATTGGAAAAACCAGTGCGCCCGTCTCGTGCGCGGCGTCGGCGATCAGAAAGACTACACAGCGTTGTTCGACTGGTGAACGACATCACTCTGCGCGAGCGCCTGCAGCCATCGCTGCTTGATCGGCTGACCGACGAAGACCCGAGCAATCCGCAGGAAAGTGCGGACAAGCGCGTGCTGTCTCTCAGTCAGCTCAAAGCCTCGGTGCTGCGTGATCTGGCCTGGCTGCTGAACACCACGTCGTTGCTGGACGCCGATACCACGCTGCACACCCCAGCCGGTACTTCGGTGGTCAATTACGGATTGCCGGCGCTGGCGGGCAACAGCGCGTCGAGTATCGATGTCGGCCTGCTGGAAAGCCTGATTCACCGCGCGATTGTGACTTACGAGCCACGCATCCTGCCCCAGACATTGCACGTGAGGGCCCGAGTGGGACGTGACGAAATGAATCACAACGCTTTAAGTTTCGAAATTCAGGGCGACCTGTGGGCTCAACCGGTCGCCCTGCCCCTGTTGCTGCGCACCGAGCTGGATCTGGAATCCGGGCATGTACAGGTGATGCCTGCCGAACAACGGAGGCGCTCATGAATCCGCGCCTGTTGGGGCTGTACAACCAGGAACTGCAACATATTCGCGAAAGCGCTGCCGAGTTCGCCAGGGAATACCCGAAGATCGCCGGACGTCTGACATTGTCGGGGCTCGATTGCGCAGATCCGTATGTCGAGCGCCTGCTGGAAGGGTTTGCTTACCTGACCGCTCGCGTGCAGCTCAAACTGGACGCCGAATACCCGACCTTCACTCACAACCTGCTTGAAATCGCCTACCCGCATTACCTGGCGCCCACGCCTTCGATGACCGTCGTGCAGATGCAGACCGACCCGAACGAGGGTTCGTTGAGCAGCGGCTTCACCCTGCCCCGCGACAGCGTGATGCGCGCGTCGCTGGGCCGCGATTCCCAGACACCCTGCGAGTATCGAAGCGCTCATGAAGTGACATTGTGGCCCTTGCAGGTTACCCAGGCCGAGTACTTCGGCAATCCGGCGGCAGTGCTCGGACGCCTTGCTGCCAGCGAACCCAAGGCCAAGGCAGGGCTGCGCATCACCTTGCGCACTGGCGCAGAGCTGACTTTTGACAAGCTGGGGCTGGATAACCTGCCGTTGTTCCTGCATGGCGCAGACGAGCAACCCTTCCGCCTTTACGAGCAACTGCTCGGCAACGCCTGTGCCGTGTTTGCCCGCCAGCCGGGCGGCGACTGGGTGGAGCGCCTGCCCGCCGACGCCTTGCGCCCCTGCGGTTTCGATGACCGTGAAGCAGCACTGCCTGTAGTGCCCCAGGCATTTCAGGGCTACCGCCTGTTGCAGGAATACTTTGCCCTGCCGCAGCGCTTTCTGTTCGTCGACTTCAGCCAGTTGACCCGTGCCGTGCAGCGCTGCGCCGGGCAGGAACTGGAGCTGATCGTGCTGTTCAACAGTTTCGAGCAAAGCCTGGAAAGCAGCGTTGGCGCAGAGCAATTCGTGCCGTTTTGCACACCTGCCATCAACCTGTTCCCGCGCCGTCTTGACCGCATTCATCTGACTGATCGCGTCCACGAGCATCATGCGATTGCCGACCGGACCCGACCGATGGATTTCGAGATTCATTCGCTCAAGACCGTCACCGGGCACGGCACCGGACCGGATCAGCCATTTCTGCCGTTCTATGCTGTGCGCGACCCGTCGCGTTACGGCCGCGACAAGGCTTACTACGTGCTGCGCCGAGAGCCACGCGTGCTGTCCAGCGAGCAGCGACGCAACGGCACACGCTCGAACTATGTGGGCAGCGAAACGTTCATCAGCCTTGTCGACAGCCAGCAAGCGCCCTACCGGCATGACTTGCGGCAACTGGGCTTGAGCGCGTTATGCACCAATCGTGACCTGCCCCTGTTCATGAGTGTGGGCAGCGGCAAGACCGATTTTACCCTCGCCGACAGCGCGCCGGTGTCGGCAGTGCGTTGCCTGGCTGGCCCGAGCCGTCCACGCGCCAGCCACGCCCACGACAACAAGGCCTGGCGCCTGATCAGCCAGCTGTCACTGAACTACCTGTCGTTGAGCGAACAGGGTCAGGGCGCAGCGGCATTGCGCGAATTGCTCCGCTTATACGGCGACGATCACGACGTTGCCTTGCAATTGCAGATCGAAGGCCTGCGCGAGGTCAGCAGCAAACCCTGCACGCGCCGTCTGCCTATGCCAGGCCCGATCGTGTTTGGCCGGGGGCTGGAGATTACTCTGGAGTTTGACGAGAACGCATTTCGCGGTACCGGGGTATTTTTGCTCGGCACGGTGTTCGAGCGTTTCCTGGCACGTTACGTGTCAATCAACAGCTTTACCGAGACGGTGTTACGTACCACCGAACGCGGCGAGATCATGCGATGGAAAGCCAGACCCGGACGCCGTCCGACCCTTTGAATACTGTGACGGCCATGCAGGAGCAGCCCTGGGAATTCGATTTCTTCCAGGCGTTGCGGCGTATCGAGTGCGAATCGCCGGACCTGCCGAGGATCGGCCATTCGGTGCGTCTGGCCGACGACCCGCTACGTATGGGGCAACAACCGGACAGCGCCTTCGCACCGTCGACGCTGGCCTCCATGACGCCGGCGAGCGAAAACAGTCCGGCGCGTCTGGAGCAATTCTTCTTCGGCCTGGGCGGCCCCAATGGACCGCTACCGCTGCACATCACCGAGTACGTGCGCGAACGTCAACGCAACAACGCCGACAGCACCAGCAAACGCTTTCTGGACGTGTTCCATCATCGGCTGTTGAGCCTGTTTTATCGCGCCTGGGCCGAAGCCCGCCCGACCGTCAGCCATGATCGTCCGGACGATGATTACTGGTCTGCACGGCTCGCAGCACTCAGCGGACGCGGCATGCCGAGCCTGCTTGAGCAGGGTCTGATTGCAGACACGGCCAAATTGCATTTCAGCGGCCATCTGGCGGCCCAGACCCGCTACCCGGATGGCCTGCGCGCCATTCTGTCCGAGTACTTCGGCCTGCCGGTGGAGATCGAAGAGTACGTCGGCCAATGGCTTGAATTGCCAGAGCGCAGCCGCGTGGGTGTCAGTTCGAACCAACTGGGGGTGGATTTCTGTCTGGGCAGCCACGTCTGGGATCGTCAGCACAAATTTCGTATACGGCTCGGGCCGCTCAAGTTCGATGACTACATGGGCATGTTGCCTGACGGTCAGTCGTTCAAAGAGCTGGTGGCCTGGGTTGCCGAGTATCTGGGCCACGAACTGGACTGGGATCTGAACCTGATCCTCGAACAGCCCGAGGTTCCGGCTTTTCAACTCAACGGGCGCCAGCGGCTGGGTTTCAATACCTGGCTCGGCAAACCCGAAGAGGACGCCAGGGATTTGATTCTGGCCCGGCACTACGCCGACCAGGCAACGTCAGCACATATTTCAAGGAGCAGGAAACATGGGTGAAATCAGTCGCGCCGCGCTGTTCGGCAAACTCAACAGCGTCGCCTACAAAGCCATCGAGGCGGCCACGGTGTTCTGCAAGTTACGGGGCAACCCGTATGTCGAACTGGCGCACTGGTTTCATCAGTTGTTGCAGCTTCAGGACTCGGACCTGCACCGCATCATTCGTCAGTTCAACGTAGAACCGGCGCGACTGGCCCGCGACCTGACCGAGGCCCTGGATCGTCTGCCACGCGGTTCGACCTCGATCACCGATCTGTCTTCCCACGTTGAAGAAGCGGTCGAACGTGGCTGGGTATACGGCAGCCTGATGTTCGGTGAAAGCCAGGTGCGCAGCGGCTACCTGGTGATCGGCATCCTCAAGACGCCAAGCCTGCGGCATGCCCTGCTGGGCCTGTCGGCGGAGTTCGACAAGCTCAAGGTCGAAACCCTGAGCGAGCGTTTTGACGAATACGTTGGCGATTCCCCGGAAAACGCCTTGAGCGCCAGCGACGGTTTCAACGCCGGTGCAGTGCCGGGCGAAGCCAGCGGCGCGATGTCGCCCAGTGCATTGGGCAAGCAGGAAGCGCTGAACAAATTTACCGTCGACCTGACCGAACAGGCGCGCAGCGGCAAGCTGGACCCTATCGTCGGTCGTGATGAAGAGATTCGTCAGATGGTCGACATCCTGATGCGCCGCCGCCAGAACAACCCGATCCTGACCGGTGAGGCCGGTGTCGGCAAAACGGCCGTCGTCGAAGGTTTCGCCCTGCGCATCGTGGCCGGTGACGTGCCGCCGGCGCTCAAGGATGTCGAATTGCGCAGCCTGGATGTCGGTCTGCTACAGGCCGGTGCCAGCATGAAAGGCGAGTTCGAACAACGCCTGCGTCAGGTCATCGAAGATGTGCAGGCCTCGCCAAAGCCGATCATTCTGTTCATCGACGAAGCCCACACGCTGGTCGGTGCGGGCGGCGCGGCAGGCACGGGCGATGCGGCCAACCTGCTCAAACCGGCACTCGCACGCGGTACCTTGCGCACGGTCGCGGCGACGACTTGGGCCGAGTACAAGAAACACATCGAAAAAGACCCGGCCCTGACCCGCCGCTTTCAGGTTGTGCAGGTCGCCGAGCCGTCGGAAGACAAGGCGCTGCTGATGATGCGCGGCGTGGCGTCGACCATGGAACAGCACCATCAGGTGCAGATCCTTGATGAAGCGCTGGAAGCGTCGGTGAAACTGTCCCATCGGTATATTCCGGCGCGTCAGTTGCCCGACAAGTCCGTCAGCCTGCTGGACACCGCCTGCGCCCGCGTCGCCATCAGCCTGCATGCGGTGCCGGCCGAAGTGGACGACAGCCGTCGCCGCATCGAGGCGCTGGAAACCGAACTGCAGATCATCGCCCGTGAACACGCCATCGGCATTGTCACGGCCAGCCGCCAGAGCCACAGCGAAACCCTGCTCAACGCCGAGCGCGAGCGTCTGGCAGTGCTGGAAACCCGCTGGGCCGATGAAAAGGCCTTGGTTGATGAGCTGCTGGCACTACGTGCGCAACTGCGTGACCGCGCAGGGACTGTCGATGTGATTGCCGACCCGGATAACCACGAACAACAGGCGCTGCGCGAGCAACTGGTCGACTTGCAGCGGCGTCTGAGCGAGCTGCAAGGCGAAAACCCGCTGATTCTGCCGACCGTGGACTATCAGGCAGTGGCCTCGGTTGTTGCCGACTGGACCGGTATCCCGGTGGGCCGCATGGCGCGCAACGAGCTGGAAACCGTCCTCAATCTGGATCAGCACCTGAAGAAACGCATCATCGGTCAGGACCATGCCTTGCAGATGATCGCCAAGCGTATCCAGACTTCACGCGCCGGGCTCGACAACCCGAGCAAGCCGATTGGCGTGTTCATGCTGGCCGGCACGTCCGGGGTGGGCAAGACCGAAACGGCGCTGGCGCTGGCCGAGGCCATGTACGGTGGCGAGCAGAACGTCATCACCATCAACATGAGCGAGTTCCAGGAAGCGCATACCGTTTCAACCCTCAAGGGCGCGCCTCCGGGCTATGTCGGTTACGGCGAAGGTGGCGTACTGACCGAAGCGGTGCGCCGCAAGCCCTACAGCGTGGTGCTGCTGGATGAAGTCGAAAAAGCTCACCCGGATGTGCACGAGATTTTCTTTCAGGTGTTCGACAAGGGTGTGATGGAGGACGGCGAAGGTCGGGTGATCGACTTCAAGAACACCCTGATTCTGCTGACCACCAACGCGGGCACTGAACTGATTTCGCACCTGTGCAAAGACGCATTGAACGTGCCGGACCCGGAAGCCATTGCCAAGGCACTGCGTCAGCCGCTGCTGGAAATCTTCCCGCCTGCGCTGCTGGGTCGCCTGGTAACCATCCCCTATTACCCGCTCAGCGACAGCATGCTCAAGGCCATCACGCGCCTGCAGCTCGATCGGATCAAAAAGCGGGTCGAGAGCACCCACAAGGTGGCGTTTGATTACGACGATGACGTCATCGACCTGATCGTGTCGCGTTGCACCGAGACCGAAAGCGGCGGACGCATGATCGACACGATCCTGACCAACACCTTGCTGCCGGACATGAGCCGCGAGTTCCTGACCCGCATGCTGGAAGGCAAGGCGCTGGCGGGGGTTCGCATCAGCCAGCGCGATAACGAACTGCATTATGAGTTCAGTGATGCAGCGGCCTGAAACGCTCGGCGCGGTGCAGCCGTTGAACGCTGAACGGGACAACCTATGAATTTCCAGCAACTCACGCGTCTGGCGCAAGTCAGCAGCCCGCTCGGCCCGGATGTGCTGCTGCTCAAGGAAATGAGCGGTGGCGATGAACTGGGGCGGCTGTTCAGTTATGACCTGCAACTGACCTCGGTGGACGGCGCTCTGGATCTCAACCAGTTGCTGGGCAAGCCGATGAGCCTGTCCGTGCAACTGGCGGGCGGTGCGCAGCGCTATTTTCATGGCATTGTGGCGCGCTGTAGCCAGAACGTGACCCGCGATCAGTTCGCCAGCTATCAGGTCACGCTGCGCCCGTGGTTGTGGTTGTTGACCCGCACGTCCGACTGCCGGATTTTCCAGAACCTGACGATTCCGCAGATCATCAAGCAAGTGTTCCGCGATCTGGGCTTTTCCGATTTTGAAGACGCCCTGAGCAAGCCTTATCGCGAGTGGGAATACTGCGTGCAGTATCGCGAAAGCAGTTTCGATTTCGTCAGCCGCCTGATGGAACAGGAAGGCATTTATTACTTTTTCCGTCACGAAAAAGACCGCCACGTACTGGTGTTGGCCGATGCCTATGGCGCTCATCAGCCCGCTCCCGGTTATGAATCGGTGCCCTACTTTCCACCCGACGGCCAGCACCGCGAGCGCGATCATATCAATGACTGGCGGCTGGCTCAGGAAGTGCAGCCGGGCTCACTGGAACTGAACGACTACGACTTCCAGCGGCCGAGCGCGAGCATCGACGTACGCTCGGCCATGCCGCGTCCGCACACAGCCGGCGATTACCCGCTGTACGATTACCCCGGCACCTACGTGCAGAGCCAGGACGGCGAACACTATGCGCGCACTCGTCTGGAGGCACTGCAAAGCCTGCACGAACGAATCGAGCTCAGCGGCAACGCGCGCGGCCTGGGTGCCGGGCATCTGTTCAGCCTGACCGGTTTCGGCCGTCAGGATCAGAACCGCGAATACCTGATTGTCGGCGCACGTTACTACCTGGCGCAGGAAAGCCTGGAAAGCGGCGCTTCCGGTGGCGGTGTGCAATTTGAACTGGGCCTGAGCTGCATCGATGCCCAGCAGAGCTTTCGGCCGCTGGCCAGCACCCAGCGCCCCATCGTCAAAGGCCCGCAGACCGCCGTAGTGGTCGGTCCCACTGGCGAGGAAATCTGGACGGATCAGTTTGGCCGGGTAAAGGTGCATTTCCACTGGGACCGCCACGACCAGTCCAACGAAAACAGCTCGTGCTGGATTCGCGTCTCGCAGGCCTGGGCCGGCAAGAACTGGGGGTCGATGCAGATCCCGCGCATCGGCCAGGAAGTGATCGTCAGTTTTCTGGAAGGCGATCCCGACCGTCCGATCATCACTGGCCGTGTGTACAACGCCGAACAGACCGTGCCTTACGACCTGCCCGCCAATGCCACCCAGAGCGGCATGAAAAGCCGCTCCAGCAAGGGCGGCACGCCTGCGAATTTCAACGAGATTCGCATGGAGGACAAGAAAGGTGCAGAGCAGTTGTACATTCATGCGGAGCGCAATCAGGACGTGATCGTCGAGGTGGATGAAAGCCATTCGGTGGGCCACGACCGGTTCAAGAGTATCGGTCATGACGAGACCGTATTGATTGGTAACAACCGCGTACGCATCGTCAAACAGGACGATGTGTTGGCCGTCGGATCGAGCAAGACCGACAGCGTCAGCCAGAGCTACATCATTGAAGTGGGTGAAAACCTGCGTCTGGTATGCGGCAAAAGCGTGCTGGAGCTCAACGCCAGCGGCCAGATCAATATCTGCGGTGTGCAGATCAGCCTGCACGCCAGCGGCGACGCGCAATTCAATACCGGTGGCGTGCTGCACCTGAACAATGGCAAGGGTGCCGATGCCGCGCCTGACGGTCAGGGCATCAAAGCCACCATCGACGCCAATATCGCCAGCGCCTTTCCCAAGCCCCAATAACGAGATGTCAGCCCCATGGTTTACCGCCTCAATGAGTTTCAGCTGCAACTGCCCGAGAGCGAACTGCTGGACGCATCGATCAACATTCTCAAGTTTCCGGCGCTGGGAACGTCGTTGATTGTCAGCCGCAGTCAACTGGCCGACGGCGAAACCCTGCACAGCAACTTCGACGCGCAACTGAAGCGCCTGGAGCAGCAGGTTCAGGACCTGCGCTATCAACCGGTGCAAAGCACACGCTTGGGTGCCGATCAGTCGATTGAAGCGATCGAACTGCGCAGCCAGTTCAGCAAGGGCGCTGAAAAAGTCTTTCAGTTCCAGCTGGCGCTGGTGCTGCCGGGCACCCGCAAGATGATCGCCCTCAGTTACGTCAAGGCTCAGCCGCTGGGAGATGCGGAGGCAGCCCATTGGGCGACGCTCAAGCAGACGCTGACCCTCGCATGAAGAGCGCCCTGAATGTCTGACGCGTTATGGGCTGCCCGACTGGGCGACGGTCTCGAACACAGCTCAATGATGGCCGATATCCTGGGCGGCGTGCTCGAGGTCGCCGCGTACGCCGCCATCGGGTCGCTGGCCACGATGGCGGTGGTCGCGGCGACCGGCATTACCGTTGCCACCGGCGGGCTGGGTGCCTGTGTGCTCGGTGCGGTGGTGGGGGTGATCGTCGGTCTGGCGATGAGCAGGACGGGGGCAGACCGAGGGCTCACTGATTTATGCGAAACGATTGCCAATGGCCTGTTCCCGCCCACGGTACAGGCCACGATTCTCACCGGTTCTACCAACACACTGATCAACTCGATTCCGGCTGCACGAGCGGCTGGCGCCGTGCCGTCGCAGATGAACCCGCTGCGCTCACTGGACAGCGAACAGGAAGACGCTGAAAACGAAGAAGCCCCGCACACCGGGCCGAACCTGATGAGTGTCGGCAAGCCGGAAGAGTCCGGCTTTCTGGACATGGCCAAGGGCTTTTTCTCGCAGCTCTGGCAGCCCACTGTCGCAGAACCGGTGCCCGGTGCGGTGCCCAAGCCGTTGGATCTGGTCACCTGCATGAAGCATCCGCCGATGCCACCGCAGTTTCTCGCGGAAGGCTCGGAAAAGGTCAGCATCAACGGCCAGCCCGCCGTGCGTAGCGGCGACCGCAGCACCTGCGAAGCCAAGGTGGTGTCGTCGGGAATGGTCTCATCCAACGTGACCATCGGCGGCGATTCGGTGGTGGTGCGGGAAATCCGCAGCGGTAAAACGCCTGGCGTCGGCCTGGCGCTGACCGTCCTGATGATGCTCAAGGGCGGCAAGGGTAAGTTTCGCGCCAACCTGCCCTGCATGCTGCTGTCTGCCGTGAACGGTTATGTCGTCAGCCAGGTCACCGGGGCGCTGAACAACGCCATGTCCGGTTCGCCCAATCCGGTGCATGCCGCCACGGGCGCCAAGGTGCTGGGTGGCGAGGACGAACTTGACTTCGTATTGCCGGGCGTTTTGCTCATCGACTGGCAGCGCTTTTACAACAGCCGCGATGAGCGCCAGCACAGTCTGCTGGGTGCAGGCTGGAGCGTACCCTATGAAATCAGCGTGCAGATTGAGCCACATCCTGATGGCGGCGAGCGGCTGATTTACACCGATGAACAGGCCCGACGCATCGACATGGGCAGCATCGCCCTGGGTGGAGCAGTCTTCAGCCCCGGCGAGGGGCTGGCGGTGCGTCGCAATGACAATGGCCAGCTGCTGATCGAGAGTGATGACGGGCTGTACCGGTTGTTCGAACCGACGCTCGCTGATCCCGCGCGGCTGCGCCTCAGCCAACTCGGCGACCGCAACGACAACCGGATTTACCTCGACTACAACGCCGCAGGAAAACTGATCGGTCTGCGCGACACGCTGGACCTTGTGCAGGTTGAACTGACCTACAGCGCGCAATGGCCTGAACGCGTACAGCACGTTGAGCGGCTGTTTGCCGATCAGCAACGTGAAGTATTGGTCAGCTACGATTACGACGCTCTCGGCAATCTGGCCGAAGTTCGCGATGCGCTCGGGCAGGTCCAGCGGCGCTTTGCGTATGACGCGGGCCAGCGCATGGCCGAGCATCAACTGCCCACCGGCATGCGCTGTTTCTATGAGTGGGCGCAGGTGGACAGCGTCGAGTGGCGCGTGGTCCGGCACTGGACCGACGAAGGCGACAGCTACACATTCGATTACGATTTGCGCAACGGCATCACCCGCGTCATCGACGGCCTGCAACGTATCAGTGTTCGCCACTGGAATGCGCAGCAACAGATCACCGAATACACCGACACGCTGGGCAACACCTGGCGCTTCAACTGGAGTGACGAGCGCCAGTTGCTGAGCGCAACCGATCCGTTGGGCGGGCAGTATCAGTACAGTTACGACGAAGCGGGCAATCTGAGCGAAACGCTTGACCCGCTCGGCCGTCGCGAGTCCGTTCTGTGGCTGGAGCTGTGGTCACTGCCGCTGGTGGAAACCGATGCGGCCGGCAACAACTGGAGCTACCGCTACGATCAGCGTGGCAATTGCATTGCCGAGACAGACCCGCTGGGTCAGGTGACGCAGTATCGCTATGACGAACGCGGCCAGACCATTGAGATCATTGATGCCACTGGCAAGCACAAGACCCTTGAATGGAACGACCTTGGGCAACTGATCGAACACGTTGACTGCTCGGGTTACCCGACACGTTTCAGTTACGACCGGCACGGTTATTTGCAGGTTGTGACCGATGCCCTCGGTGAACGCACGCGCTATGAGCATGATCGCCAGGGTCGTCTGCTGCACTGTCAGTTACCTGATGAGCGCATCGAACAATACCTGCGCGATGGCAGCGGACAGCTCATCGGCTACGTTGATCCCGCAGGGCATGCCACTCGCTATCAATACGACCGGCTGGGCCGGGTGCGTCAGCGCGTGGACGCCGCCGGGCGCTCGGTGCAGTTCAGCTACGATGCCTACGGCCGCCTGCAGGCCCTGACCAACGAGAACGCTGAAAGCTATCGTTTTACGTGGGACGCAGGCGACCGGTTGACGCAGCAGCAGGACCTGGACGGCAGCGGCCGGCGATATACCTACGACGCGCTGGACAGTGTCATACGACTGGAATACACCCCTGCTCCATTCGGCAACGGGCTGGCAGTGGTCCCTGACGAACCGGTCGCGCCGATCGTTCACGCGCTGGAGCGCGATGCAGCCGGACGCCTGATAGCCAAAGTCACCGACGACGGCAGGACGGCGTACCTGTACAACCCGGTTGATCAACTGACCGGTGTGACGTTCACAAGCCACGCTGGCGAGGAACAAAGCCTGAGCTTTACTTACGACGCGCTCGGCCAGTTGCTGGAAGAGCAGAGCGCGGCGGGCAGCCTGAAATACCGTTACGACGAACTGGGCAACCTGAGCCAGACGCAACTGCCTGACGGACGCTGGCTCAATCAGCTGTATTACGGCAGCGGGCATCTACACCAGATCAATCTGGACGGCCAGGTCATCAGTGATTTCGAGCGTGACCGCTTGCACCGCGAAGTGCTGCGCACCCAAGGTCAGATCATCACCCGCAGCGAATACGACCGCAGCGGCCGACTGCGCTCGCGTAAGCGCCGGCTCGCAAGCCAGTCACCGATCCTTCCGGCCGCGGAGCAGAAACACTTCGACTTCGACCCGGCAGACAACCTGATTGGCCGCCTCGACCAGCAGCCACGAGGTGACCATCGCCAGTTGCTGCACTACGACGCCACCGGCCGCATCATCGCCAGCCAGGACAACGTTCAGGGCCAGAACGAAACCTTCGCTTACGACGCCGCCGCCAACCTCCTCGACGGCCCGCCGAAAAGCGCGGGGCTGGTGGTGCATAACAAGCTGCTGACTTATCAGGACAAACGCTACCGCTACGACGCCTTCGGCCGAATGATCGAAAAACGCAGCGGCAGCCAGCGCGTCCAGCGCTTTATCTACGACGCGGAACACCAGTTGATCGAAGTGCGCAACCACGGCGGCGCGCGCGACACCGTAGTGAAGATGGCCTACGACCCGCTAGGGCGGCGGATTGCCAAGACCGAGCACGACGAGCACGGCTTTCCGCTCGGCGAAACCCGCTTCACCTGGGACGGCATGCGCCTGCTGCAAGAAAAGAAGCACAGTCAGACCAGCCTGTACGTGTACCCCGACAGCGGCTACGAGCCTCTGGCCCGCATCGATGGCACGGGCGCACTGCAAAAGGTCCGCTACTACCACAACGACCTCAACGGCCTGCCCGAACAACTGACCGAAAACGACGGCCAGACCGTCTGGCAAGCGCGCTACCGGGTCTGGGGCAACACCGTCGAAGAAATCCGCGAGCCCTACTACATCGAAGAACAGAACCTGAGATTCCAGGGCCAGTACCTCGATCGCGAAACAGGGCTGCACTACAATACGTTCCGGTTTTATGATCCGGATATTGGCCGGTTTACCACGCCGGACCCGATTGGGTTGGCGGGTGGGTTGAATCTTTATCAGTACGCGCCGAATCCGATTGGGTGGGTGGATCCGTGGGGGTGGAGTCCGAGCTCTGCGCTGGATAGATCGTTAGGTGGGGTTGTAGGAGATAACATGCAGGCACAGCATGTTATTCCGGTACAAGTATGGAATCGTCACGAAGGATTCCTTAACAGGATTGGAATGGACGGCACACGGGACAAGGCCAGCAACGGTCTGCTCATGCCTGACAGTGAAGCTAAAGCAAAAGTTATCGGAAGAAAGGTCCACCACAACGGATCGCACAAAGACTATTCCGACCTTGTCGATGAGAAGTTAAAAAGAATTTCCAAACGTTACTCTCGAAAAGAAATATCTCGGGCGCAAGCTAGGCAGCATGTTGAATCACTTCAACGCAGCCTTCGCAAGAAAACTGTATCAGGAAAGATACGAACAAAATCAAGTACTGGTCGACTTTGCTAAAAAGAGGTTTTTATGCATTACACACTTGCTTACAGGAAAGACAAAAATTGTCCAATCTTTATCGACGGTGTTATTCACGAGGCCTTCTCTACCGGAGCGTACAACCGAGGAATGAGTCAGGACTGGCATTATGCAGATCCTGGAGAGCCTAAAGCAAAACTGCCAGAAAGCTTAGTTTTGATCACTAAAGACAAGCGATATGAATTCGACCTACGTACTAGTTTCGAAGGCCACATTGTGAGTGAGCGCTTTTGGTCTGCGTTAAAAACACTGAACATTGGCAGTTGGGAGGTCGCAAAACTTGATATCGTGTCTCCCAAAGGAGTGCCTATGGAGCAAGGAGGATATTACTTTATTCGCCAACAGATGTCAGAACTAGTATCCGCCGGCGTTATCGACTTGGACAAGTCATCCATTACATATAGGAAGACAGGAGAAATCAAAAGTATCGAAAGTCTTATTCTTACAAGCGAAGCCACGTTAGACTTTTTTGAAATTGACGAAACGACGTTACTGGATATAGTCTTCCTATCCCCAGCCGCGGCCGAACTCGTCAACCAATTAAATTTAAAGGGCGTAGAGATTGTAAGCACTGAGAAACTAGGCGCCATAAAGCCAGCTTGATTGACTGAAGAACCAGAAGGTTTGAATACACATCTGGGACATCACTCCGGAAACAGTAGCGCGGGCCAATGCCACGAGCTCGCGCCAAACTCCACACAGCCACCTTAGACCCGACGATCAAACCAACACAACCAAACCAACGGCGGCAGCAACGCAATCAACGCCGCCAGATCCAGCCAAACGTGCGACCAGACGCCGCCGCGCACCGAAATCAGGATGTCCTGAGGCGCCCAGAGCAGAAGCCCGGCAATCAGCCAGCCCCACGGCATGGCGCTTTTCAGGCGGTTGCCCAGATGCACGAGCGCCAGCATGTACACGGAATACGTTTGCAGGGTGGCGCCGAACAGGGCCATCCACCAGACCTGCTGCGCGCGGGCGGCGGCAGGAGCTGTTTCGGTCCAGAACGCCTGTTCGAGCGTGGTCAGGTAGCTGTCGAGCAAGCCGGAAAAGCCGGCCCAGGTGAACACGAGGCTGCCCAGCAAATGGGCGCCTGCAACGGCGTATAACCAGAGCACCAGCTTACGGCGTAGCGTGTCAGAAGAAAGTGGCATTGCAGGTCCTTGGGGCGTCCTTGTGGGGATGGCGAGTGTAGCGGCTACGGGTGATGCCTGACACGTGGCCGGAACGGCGCATATAGGCAAAATTCATCGCCCGACACGCTCACCCCAACCCGTCAGCAGCCGATTAAATGATATCGGCCTTTTTCCGGCCTCTGCTTTTTCCTCTTTCGGACTCAATCATGAGCTTTCTATCTCGTTTTCGGGCTAGTACGTCGCGGACCGGAGGCGTACTCAATGTCATCACGTCTGCCCGGGAATTGAACAACAAACTGTCGGCCCTGAGTTTCGATCCGGTCTACCTCACCGGCTTCGTTTCGCCGCACGTGGATTTCGATCAGGTTGCGCGGGCGGTCGCTGCGCGCTTTCCCAATGCGAAGATCAGTCTGTGTACGACATCAGGCGAACTCTGCTCCAGCAATGACTCGCTGTATTGCGCGGCGGATAACCAGTGGGACCGGATCGTGCTGGCACTGTTCGACTCCAGCGTGATCACGAGCGCGGAGATGGTCCATATCCCGTTGCACAGCGAAGACATTCGCGGCACGGGCAGGCGCCTGTCGATGAGTGAGCGGATTGCGCGGCTGACTGACTCGATCAAGCGCACGCAGGTCAGCACGCCTGTCGACCATCGGGATACGCTGGCCTACGTCACGTTCGACGGCCTGTCCGCATCGGAGTCGTTCTTCATGGAAGCGCTGTACGAGTCGGGCCGTTTTCCGTGCCTGTTCGTCGGTGGCTCGGCGGGTGGCAAGGGCGATTTCAAGAAGACCTTGATCCACGACGGCAAGCGCAGCTATGAAAACCACGCGCAGGTGGTGTTTCTCAAGAGCGCGAAGAACGTGCGCTTCGGCGTGTTCAAGAGCCAGAATTTTGAGGCTACGCCACTGAGCATGAGCGTTCTGACGGCATCGCTGGAAGAGCGCTATATCAGCCAGGTGGTCAATTCCAGAGGCGAGATCGCCACCATGGTAGCGGCGCTGTGTGACGCGCTGAAGTGCGAACGGCATGAACTGGAAGGCAAGCTGGCGCAGTACTCGTTCGCCATCCGGGTGGGCGAAGAGCTGTTCGTGCGTTCGATTGCGCGTATCGATTACGAGAGCGAGCGTGTGCATCTGTTCTGCGACGTCGCGCCCGGCGAAGAGCTGGTGATGGTCAAGCGAACCTCGATGATCGATACCACGCGCAAGGACTTCGCGCGTTTTCTGCAGGGCAAGTCCGGCAAGCCGTTGCTTGGCCTGTTGAGCGACTGCATTTTGCGCCGCCTGAATAACGGCAGCGAACTGAGTCGTATGAATGGCGTGTTCGGTGAAACGCCAGTGGTGGGTTTCTCGACCTTCGGAGAGATCCTGGGCCTTAACCTCAACCAGACCCTCACTGCCGTGTTCTTCTTCAAAGTGCCGGAAGGCCAGCCGTTCCGCGATGACTACATCGATAACTTCATCGCCTACTACGGCGAATTCAAGGCGTTTTTTCTGCGCCGTCAGATCAAGAAGCTGGCTGGCTTGAGCCATGTGGTGGTCAAGCAGATCGACCAGTTCAAGCAGCGCAACTTCGTTCAAACCATTGACCCGAGCGGTCTGGACGAGCAGATTCGTCCGGTGTTCAGCGGGCTGAGCGACCTGGGTGACGTGCTGGTCAAGGCTCATCACGATCAGGAAGAGATTGCCGGTCAGTTGCGCCACTACTCTGGCCAGTTGCATGTTTCGATGGACGAGCTTTCGCAGACCATCACGCAGCAGGAAACGGTCATCGACAAAGCAGGCAATACCGTCAAAAGCCTGGTTAGCCAGGCCGACGAGGTGGTGCTCGGTTCACGAGAGCTGGCCAAGTCCAGCCTGCGCATTCAGTCGGTTGTGCAGACGATCCAGCAGATCGCCGGGCAAACCAATCTGCTCGCCCTGAACGCCGCCATCGAGGCGGCGCGGGCAGGTGAAATGGGCCGGGGCTTTGCCGTGGTGGCCGATGAGGTGCGCCAGCTGGCGCAGAAGACCTCGCAGAACGCGAATGATATCGGCACCGATATCGAGCGTCTCGCCGAGGAAATTCGCAAGGTGGCGCAGCACATCGAGGAGCAGTCCCTGGAAGTCGGGACGCTCACCGGTTTGCTGTCTGAACTGGAAGGGTCGAGCGACATGACCGCGGGCACTTCGCAACGAACCCGGCAACTGGCGGATACGCTGGTGGGGCTGACGAAGTAGCCTGTTGATAGTCGGGACGCTGTTGCGAGCGTCCCGATCAACGGCTCGGCAGCTTACTGCTGACCCAGCGCGCCGACTTTGCCCATGATGGTGCTCACGAACTGTTGCACGGTCATTTTCTGGCCGTTGAAGTCGACCATTTCATTGGCGTAGTGCAGGTCGGAAACGATGTTGTCGCCGTCGACCTTGGCCAGTTGCATCATCTCGGCCATGACGCTGGCCATGTCGCTAGCGGCCTTGGCTTGCTCGGCGATCACTTTGAGGTCGGTCTGACCTTCGCGGATGGCCTGCTGAGTGGCGAGATCGCGAATCATCGGTTTGGACAGCACGACCTTGGCGTTGACCTCGCCGAGGGTTTTCAGCACCAGCGCATTGGAGGGCTGATCAAGCGAACCCGGATCAGTCAGGTCGACGGCGATGCGCATATGACTTTCGCCGTTGCTGGTTTTGAGCGAGAGCTTTTCCAGTTCGATATGCGGTTTGGCCGCCAACAGCTTCTTCAGCTGGGTATTCATCTGCTCCTGATCGGCAGGGCTCAGCTCGAGTCGGAAAGGCTGTTCCTGGGCCGCTGCGGCTTGCTGTTGCGGCAGGATCTTGTCCTGATAGAACTGGCCCAGCGCCTGGCTGGCCGCCGCGTCGAAGTTGGCAATTTTGAAGCCCATGTGCGCGGCGCCAACATCCTTGCCGCCATAGGCAATCATGCCGGCGTCGTAGCTGACCTGAGCGGCCAGGTTGCCCGCGTCTTCCTGCGTCAGGTTGACGGCAGACAGATCCTTGATCTGCACCTGTGGCTTGCCGACCACCTGGAAATTGAAGCCTTGGGCTTTCAGGTTGGTATGGCCCAGATAGAAGCTGGACTTGCCTTTGGTGCCGCCCGTATCAAACGTCATGCCTTTGATTTCGATATTGACCGGACCGTCCGGCGAGGCGACGTTGAGTTGCAGAGAGTCCATGTCGCCGACAGCGCTGTATTTTTCAGCATCGGCAGACAACTCGGTTTTCAGCTCAAGACCGGAGAACTTGAACGTGCCGTCCACGTCGGTCATTTCCAGCGGTGCCATCTGCAGCCAGCCCTTGGTGGCGCGGTCGTAGCCGATGCTGGCCTGCCCTTTGAGTGGCGTGACGTCTTTGCTCATGGCAAACCACTTCTCGGAACTCGGACTTTTTTCCAGCTGGAAATTGCTCAGGGCCATGACCGGCAGCAGGTTCAGGGTTTTCAGGCGGGACAACGGGACTGGACCGTGTTCAATCTGATCGACCAGCAGAAACTGGCTGTTCTGCGTGCTGTCCGCCAGGTTCTGGATATCGACGCTGTAATGCGCGGTGCTGCTGAAAAAGTGCTTGTCCAGCGAGACCAGTTTCAGCGTCACGCTGGTTTCACTGCCCTTGAATGATTTGGCGAGTTGCTGATTGGCATTGCTGATCGAATCGTTCAGCGCGCCTTCCAGTTGATTGCCGGTGTACCAGGCACCCGCGGTAATCAATGCGCCCGCCACGACGATAACGCCAACCGCTATTCCTGCTGATTTATTCATAATGACTCGAAGATATCCGTTCTGATGATGGAGAAGTCGTACCGAGACCGGCAGCACTGCCTGAAAACCGCGAGAGATTATCATCGCTGGAGCCCGACAGCCCAGCATTCACGGCCATTTCGCTGGGCACGCGGGCATTATGGCAGTCTGTTGGGCATGGCCTTTGGCCTTTTTGTTATTCGCCACATTGCGCTGAACACGTTTCTGAAACATAGGGTAGCCACGGTATTCATGGAAACGTTAGGCTGAAACCGAATTCGAATACCGGACGGGATCACATGAGCGAACAGCACAACGAACGAGGCCCTATCAAGGCCGTCATTTTCGATATGGATGGTCTGTTGCTGGACACCGAGGGTGTCTACACGGAAGTCACGCACCTGATTGCCAGCCGTCATGGGCGCACCTTCGACTGGTCGATCAAGCAGCACACTATTGGCCGCGGTGCTCGGGACTTCTCGGATTACGTGATCAAGGCGCTTGAACTGCCGATGTCGATCGACGAGTTTCTCGAAATTCGTGAGCCGATGCTTGACGAGCGCTTCCCCCGCGCCCCGGCAATGCCGGGTGCCGAAGCGCTGGTCCGCCATCTGGCCGCCAACAATATTCCGATCGCCGTGGGTACCAGTTCTTCGGTGCATTACTTCAAGGCCAAGACGACGCTGCACCGGGCATGGTTCGAGCTGTTCGATACCATCGTGACGGCCGACGACCCGGAAGTGGGCGCTGCCAAGCCGGCCCCGGACATCTTTCTGGTCGCCGCCCGCCGTCTTGGCGTCTCGCCGGCGGATTGCCTGGTCTTCGAAGACTCGCCGTTTGGCGTGACCGCCGCCAAGGCTGCCGGAATGTACGCCGTGGCAGTGCCGGACTCGCACATGCCGGTCGAGCAATACGAACATGCCGACCTGCTGCTCGCCTCGCTGGCCGACTTCCCGCTCAAGGCGTGGGGGCTGCCTGAACCCGATTGAATGACAAGGAGATGTTGAGCATGAATTATCGAACCCTCGGCCAGTCCGGCCTCAAGGTTTCCACACTGACTCTCGGCTCGATGATGTTCGGCGAGCAGACTGCTGCCGATGAATCAGTGCGCATCATCGACAAGGCCAGGGATCAGGGCATCAATTTCATCGACACCGCGGATGTCTACAACGGCGGGCGCTCGGAAGAGATCGTCGGCAGGGCTATCGCGGCGCAGCGCAGTGACTGGGTGCTGGCTACCAAGGTCGCGATCGGCCCGGCAGACGGCGTGCCCAACCGGGCCGGCCTGAGCCGCAAGCACATCTTCAACGCCATCGAGAACAGCCTGCGGCGGCTGGATACCGATTATGTGGATATCTATTATCTGCACAAGGAAGATCACGACACGCCGCTGGAAGTGACGGTCTCGGCGATTGGCGATCTGCTTCGGCATGGCAAGATCCGCTATTGGGGCGTGTCGAATTTTCGCGGCTGGCGAATCGCTGAAATCGTCAATGTTGCGCAGCGCCTGGGGGTCGACAAACCGGTCATCAGTCAGCCGCTGTACAACATCGTCAACCGCCAGGCTGAAGTCGAGCAGATCACCGCAGCCGCTTATCACGGCCTGGGCGTCGTGCCCTACAGCCCGCTTGCGCGGGGTGTGCTCAGCGGCAAATACGCTCCGGATATCGCCCCTGACAGCGAGAGCCGCGCCGGGCGTCAGGACAAGCGACTGCTGGAAACCGAGTGGCGCATGGAGTCGTTGCGGATCGCACAGCGAATTCAGGAATACGTGCAGGACAAGGGGGTCGGCATCGTCGATTTCGCGATTGCCTGGGTTCTCAACAACCGGGCGGTGACCTCAGCGATCGTCGGGCCGAGAACCGAGCAACAATGGGACGGCTATACCAAGGCGCTGCAGGTGAACGTCACGGCTGAGGACGAAGCGTTCATCGATTCTCTGGTAACACCCGGACATGCCTCGACACCAGGCTTCAACGATGTTCAGCATTTTGTCTCGGGCCGAGAGGTTCGCTAAAGCCTGTTGCAGGTCGCGATGTCATATCCTTACACGGTTAAAATCCGCCTGTGCCGAATGCAGACTCGGTACATCGGCTGGATGAGCGCTAAGATACATGCACATGCGGATAACCTTGCCGGTGGGCAGGCGAACCGGTTTCATGCGATCGAACTCAATAATGCCTTCGTTTCGCGACTAACCGGGAAGTCTTGACTAGTCTGTCGGCAATCCAGCGATTGATCAGATCCCACCCAGCCAGGTTGATGAA
Source organism: Pseudomonas syringae (assembly GCF_023278085.1). Lineage (NCBI taxonomy): Bacteria > Pseudomonadati > Pseudomonadota > Gammaproteobacteria > Pseudomonadales > Pseudomonadaceae > Pseudomonas > Pseudomonas syringae. Next base: position 5,283,703 of record NZ_CP066265.1, read on the forward strand.
GAAGTAGGCCGATGCGTAAATCAGATAGAGAAGCCTTTCTGGGCTCCGTACTGGGCACTGAGCAGCCTCCGGCGCACCTTGCCAGAACGGTGATTGAAGAAAAACTGCGTAATGCCATTATTGATGGCAGCCTGCCAAGCGGTACGGCCTTGCGCCAGCAGGAGCTGGCGACACTGTTCGGCGTTAGCCGGATGCCTGTACGTGAAGCATTGCGACAGCTTGAAGCGCAATCTCTGCTGCGTGTGGAGACGCACAAGGGCGCGGTCGTGGCGCCACTCATTACTGAAGACGCTGTGGATGCTTACGAGCTGCGGATTCTGCTGGAATCCGAGGCATTGCGGGCGTCGATTCCGCTGCTGGACGAACAGGATCTGGCGACTGCCGCAAGCTGCATCAGGCAACTGGAAGTCGAAACCGACTTTACCCAGATGGGCAAGCTCAACCGGATGTTTCACTTGTCGCTGTACGCCAAGGCACGCAACAAGCGGCTTATGCGCCTGGTTGAAGAAGGCCTGAACGAAGAGGAGCGCTTTTTACGTTTCAACCTCTCCGACATGGGCCTGGGCAAGCTTTCTCAGGATGACCACTGGGAGCTGCTGCGTCTGGCCGAGCAGAAGGCCGTCGAGCCCTGCGTCGAAGCACTCAAACTCCACCTCAACCGTGGCGTTCAGGCTGTTACCCAGTACCTGAGCAACAAAAAAGCCAGCGACACCAGACAGAAACGCCCGCGCAAGAAAAACCCCGCCTGATTCATCGACGCGGCTGACCCACAGCGCTGCGAATCTGTGGATCAGCCGGTCGCTGTGCTGCACACCTCTCCCCTGCACCGCCCTGCATGCTTCATGGCACGGTGTCATTACGTCTATTTTTCCTGATACGCCGGGTGGGTGGCTGCCGGAATGAGGCAAACTCGGCTGTGGCTCAATAAGACCCAACCGGAGGGTCGACCTTGGCCACGGCTGAACTGTCCAGGCACGACCGGGACGGTTCTCTGTTCACCTGAACTCAATGGATAAGGAGTTGCTGAACAGGGCAGGAAGACATTGGACGTCAATTCCAATGTCGCCCGCAAAAAAACAAACATTCAAATTGTTCGATATAACGGCAACGCTGAGCGAGGCATTCGTTCATTGTTTACAATTCCGACTTAATAAGCCGGACGGGTTGCCTGCGCCCCTATAAAACATATAAGCCCTGTTTTATACGGCAACTTACAGCCCGGAAAAACCATAAATTAAATATTATAAAATAGTGATTGCATGGCCCATTGAATATGTTCTAAGTTTTCTACGCAGCCAATGTTGAATCAGGCCTTAAGCGCAAGACTCCACGGCTTCAGGCGCTGAATTCCACCCCCTGAACGGGCGCTTTAAATCTGTATGCTCTGCTATTAAACATTGTTTAAACAGCAGGCTGATGCTCGCCTTTTACAGGTAAGTAGTGACTTGAAGCTCCCCACTAACAGCGGCTGCTTTCAACACAGACCAATGCAACATTTAACCGCCACTCTGACGCCAAGGGTATCGCCATGCTTTGTGAGAAAACGCTGTTAGACCACAAGAAAGTTGAACTCAGTCATCACCCGATCTTTACGGAAATAAATTCTCTGCTCGTGCTTCGGCGCTTTATGGAGACGCATGTCTTCGCCGTCTGGGACTTCATGTCCCTGACCAAGCGCTTGCAGCAGGAACTGACGTGCACCCAACTGCCCTGGCTGCCGCCGATCGATGCGGCTGCCGCCCGCCTGATCAATGAAATCGTACTGGGGGAGGAATCCGACAACCGATTGGGGCACGGCCATTACAGCCATTTCGAGCTGTATCTGGACGCCATGCGTGAGATAGGCGCGAGCACGTTGCAGATAGAGCGCTTCATCGAACTGCAAAGACAGGGCGTGCATTACGCAACCGCGTTGCAACAGGTCAACGCAGGTCAGGCTGCTACAGCGTTCGTGACCCACACCCTCGACACCGCGCTACATGCACCGGCACACAGCGTCGCTGCTGCGTTCCTGCATGGCCGCGAGAGCGTCATCCCGCTGATGTTCCAGAGCATTCTCGATGACTGGGGCATCACGGCCGATCAGGCACCGACCTTTCGCTACTACCTGGAGCGCCACATCGAAGTGGACTCCGAAGACCACGGCCCCGCAGCAGAGCAATTGCTGGCTCGACTGGTGGCTGGCGATGCGCAACGCGAGAAAGAGGTTTACCAGGCGGCCATCGCAGCGGTGGAAAGCAGGCTCCAGTTGTGGAACACGCTACGCATGAGCATGCGCACGCCGCTGATGCAGGCCAGCGCATAAGGCCAGGTCGCAACATCCTGAAGCTCTTACAAGGAAGCCATCATGAAAGCAGAAGACTACCGGTCATTCATAGATGCGTGGGAGGGCCGCGCCACCATTCGCACTCGTCCACGCAGGATCGTCGAGAACGATGAAAAACTGATCTATCCGCTCAGTCGTCAGCCGCTGGTGCTCAGTGACACATTCACCCGTGAATGCGCGCCGCTGCGTGATTACGCGCTGGTGCAGAGCCTGTACAAGTTCATCAACGACGTGGTGATCTTTGAAACCGAGATCGTCGACAAGACCGCGCGCAGTATTGCGAAGGACAACTTCGCGATTCGCTTTCCGTTCGCTTGCCGCTATGACGCGATGACCGTGGTGGTCGACGAGGATTACCACGCGCTGGTTGCCATGGACTTCATGCAGCAGACCATCGCGCTTACCGGTATCCAGCCAATCCGGTTGCCTGACGAAATCGAACTGAGCCGGGCGATACCCGCAGCGCTGACGCTGGCGCCCGCCCATCTGCGCAGTGCCGTGGAGCTGATCTGCGTCGCTATTGCGGAGAACACCGTAACCAGCGATGTCGCAGCCTTCGCCAAGGACGACTCGGTCAAGCAGTCGGTGAAGGGACTGATGGCCGATCACTTGCTGGACGAAGGCAGACACTCGGGTTTCTGGGCGCGCCTGGTACGGATTTACTGGCATACCGCGCCCGAACAGGATCGTGACTGTATCGCCCGCATCATGCCGGTGTTCATCGCTCAATACCTGACTAACGATATCCAGAGCGGCTTCGATTTCACCCTGATCGAGCACTTGCAGGTGCCTGATCGGGTCAAGCAAGCGCTCAGGGCTGAAACCCTGGCGATGAGCTTCCCCGTCAACCGCCACCACCCGCTGATCGGCAATATCGTGCGCTTCTTCAAGAGCAGCTCGATGCTGGACGATCCTTGTGTGCAGCGTGAGCTGGCAGCGTATCTACCTGCCCAGGGATCGCTGCAATGAAGCGCCTGGAGATTGTGCTCATCGGTCGCAGCCTGACCCTGAGCGAACTGACTGCCGAGCTGCAGGCGCACGGGCATGCGGTGCAGCACTTGCCCGATCAGAACGCCCTGCAAGCGTGGTCAGGTGCTGGCAGCTCACTGCTGATCGAAGACGGCAGCCTGGACCTGAACGAGGTCCTGCCGGAAACATGCGCACATTGCGTGCGTGTTGGTCTGCGCGTCGGTTTCAGTGCTGCGCTGGCGTCGGGACTGCCACGGCTGGAGCTGATGTGCTGGCATGGATCTGCCAGATCTCAACGCTTGATCACCCGTGAGTGGGCGAACACAAGCGAGTCAGGCAACGGGCGTATGCTGCGGGATGAGGCTGTCGCCAGACTGGTGGAGCTAACGGCGTTACATGTCAGTCGCCTCTCCAGGGATGACAGCTACCTCGACAGCTTACCCACCGCGCAGCCTGCTCAGAGTGAACGGCAGGACAGTGTGCAGGCGATTGATCGATTGCTGTTCGAGCATCGCCTGAATCAGACGGCACAACCGCATCTGCTGAAAGTCGCCGAAACGCCGATCAGCGAACGGCTTGACCAGGCGCTGCTGAAGTTCGCCGGGCGCCCGGCACTGCTGATCCACGATCAGGCGTACAGCTATCGCGAGCTGCATGCACACAGCGTCACCCTGCAGCATCATTTGATGCCGCTGCTGATTGAGCACAGGGCGACCGGTACACAACCGGTGATCGGCATTTGCCTGCCCAAATCAGTCGAGCTGTATGCGGGCATTCTGGCGATTCTGGGCTGCGGGGGGGTGTATCTGCCGCTTGATCCCGGTCAGCCTCTGCAACGTCAGCAGTACATTCTGGAAAACGCCGGCGCCATGCTGTTGCTGCACGACGGGACGCATCCGCTGGCGGCTGCCGAGTTTCCGGCGCTGGATATCAGTGCGATGACCGTGCGGGAAGTGCCTGCGACCTTGATGCGCGTTGTGCCTGATCCAGATGCGCCGTGTATGGCGCTGTACACGTCGGGCACTACCGGGCAGCCGAAAGGCGTGTCGCTCAGCCAGCGCAACCTCAGTCACTTCACGGCCTGGTACGCCGAATACGTAAACCTGAACGAACGCAGCCGGGTGCTGCAGTTTTCGACGTTGAGCTTCGACTCGTCGATCATCGATATCTTCCCGACCTGGCTCAGTGGCGCTGAACTGGTGGTGCCTGACGAAGATCAGCGACGCGATCCGTTGCAGTTGCTGGGTGTGCTGCAGCACGGCATTACCCATGCGTTTTTACCACCCGCGCTGTTGAGCATTCTGCCGCTGGATCAGCCGCTGGGGCTTGAGCATGTGGTGACCGGCGGCGACGTCTGTGAGCCGCATGTCATCGCACAACTTGCCGGGCAATGCCATTTCCACAACCTGTACGGGCCCACCGAAGCGACCGTGCTGGTCACGGCCTGCGCGTTTCGGTCGTCCGGCAGCAATCGTACGCTGGGGCAGCCGATTGCCAACAGCCAGGTGTGGATTCTGGATGAGCAATTACAGCCCGTCGCCGAGCAGACGCCGGGGGAACTGTACATCGTCGGTCCCGGCGTTTGTCTGGGTTATATCAACAATCCTGAACTGACGACCGAGCGCTATGTACAGCTCAAGACTCCAGACGGGCAACACCTGCGCGCCTATCGCACCGGCGATATCGCGAAGTGGACGGCTGACGGCGTCGAGCTGATCGGTCGTCGCGACAATCAGGTGAAGATCCGGGGTTTCAGGGTCGAGCCAGAGGAGATCGAGCACTGCCTGCGCGCCAGTCAGTTGTATCGGCAAGTGGCCGTGGTGGTAGACGGCCAACGGCGCATTCTGGCGTTTCTCGCGCAACCGTATGGTGCTCATGACGAACAGGCATTGAGAGCTCATGTGCAGCGTTTGCTGCCGGACTATATGCACCCCGCCGTTTACACGCTATTGCCCGGTATGCCGTTTGCCAGCAACGGCAAGATCGATCGCAAAGCGTTGCTCGAAATCCCGCTGAGTTTTACTGAACAGCACACCCGTCGCCTAGCTGCGACTGCACAAGAGCAGACACTGGTGGAGTTATGGGCAGAGCTGTTGGAGCTGCCGCCGGGGGACATCTCGACCGACGAAAGCTTTTTCAATCTGGGTGGCCATTCGATTCTGCTGTCGCGCCTGCTATTGGGCATTCGTGAACGGTTCGGACGCAGTATTCCGATCAACCGCTTCATCGAAGCCCCTACCGTTCTGACACTGGCCGGTCTGATCGACAGCGACGGCACACCGGAATACACCATCAGTCCGCAAGCGCTCCTGGACGCCAATGCGGAGGTTCAGCTTTCAACGTTGCCCATCGGCAAGTTGGGTGATGTTCATCGGGTCATCGTCACCGGTGCCAACGGCTTTCTCGGGGTACATATCGTCGAAGCCTTATTGAACGGGGGAGCGACCGAGATCGCCTGTCTGGTTCGTGAAGGGCCGGGGCAAAGCGCACAGCAGCGCTTCGAGCATGCGCTGCGGGAGAACCGGCTGGATCATCTGGACCTGAGTCGTGTGAGGGTCTATTCGGCCGATGTGACAAAACCCAGGCTGGGGCTCAGCGATGTGGTTTATGAAAGGCTTGATCAGGAGTTCGGCGCATTGGTGCATAACGCGGCCAACGTGAACCACGTTCAGGACTATGAAACCCTCGCTCGAGACAACGTCGCCCCGGTTTTCGAATGCCTGAAACTGTGTGAAGGGCGCTGCAAGAAGATCTTCAACTTTGTCTCGACGCTCTCCGCCTCCAGCGCCACGGATGCAGCCGGCAATGTGCTTGAGCAACCGGCTGCCGAGACACCTCCGATCTACATCAAGAATGGCTACAACCTTTCCAAGTGGGTTGCTGAGCGTGTTCTGCAGCGCGCGAGGGATCAGGGCGCGTGGGTGAACATCTATCGCCCTGGCAACATCGCGTTCAACAGTATCAGCGGCGTATGCCAACCACAGAAAAACCGTTTGATGCTGATGTTGAAGGGTTCATTGCAGCTCGGCCAGGTTCCGGAGTTCGACATCAACTTCGATCTGATGCCGGTGGACTTTCTGGCGCGCTTCATCGGCTTTCATGCCAGTCGTTATCTGCCTGAGCGTGCGGTGTTCAATCTGCATAACCCCGAGCCCCTGAGCTGGAGCAGTTATGTGGAGGCTTTCCGCGCATCAGGGCACCCATTCGAGCTGGTCAGCGTGGCGCAATGGCAGGCCCAGCTCAGCCGCGTCGACAACCAGAACGCGCTATTTGGCGTACTGGGCTTCTACCTGGATGGTTTGGAAGAGGACATCGGCGATATCTCGATGATCGAGTACCAGAACACCCTGGCCGGCATTCGTCACATGGGTGAGCAGTACCCGCAGAAAACTCCGGCGCTGCTGCGCAAGGGCTGCGATTACCTGAAGGAAATCGACTTCATCTGAGTCGAGACCTCTACTGACGTAAATGGAGAAACACATGAAAGCACTTCACAGCAATCTGAAGCCAGACACCCTGATCAAGAACCCGGAGCAATGCCGAGTCGTTTCAGCGGTGGAAATCCCGAGTGATGCGCATAGCGTGTGGGCAGTCGTGGGTAATTTTGGCGGCTTTCAGGCTTTTATTTCAGCACTTGAAAGTACCGAGGTCACTGGCACCGGTGCAGGCTCGGTGCGCAAGAAGCTGTTCAAGGACGGCAACGTGGCCATCGAGCAACTGAACTCCCGCGATGATCATGCGTTGTATATGACCTGGTCGCTGATCCACACCAGTTTGCCTGTCAGCAATCTGTGGGCAGCAATGACTGTTGAGGCTACCGGTGACCAGAGGTGTATCGCAAGCTGGACGATTGTGGCGAATTCGGTTCAGGGCGGCCCTGAGGGAGCAGCGTTTGAAGCGTTTCTTCAGGGGTTTGCTGACGGTGCCATGAGTCACGCGCGCAGCCTGTTTGCCTGATCCACACAATCGGGTGACAGCCCACCCAGGGCGGTTGTTGATAGCCCATAACGACAAAACCCCTCATCGCGTGAGCGATGAGGGGTTTCGGAATTTGATCTTGACGATGACCTACTCTCACATGGGGAAACCCCACACTACCATCGGCGATACATCGTTTCACTACTGAGTTCGGGATGGGATCAGGTGGTTCCAATGCTCTATGGTCGTCAAGAAATTCTGTTGCCGATCCGTTATCAGGTAACGTGCCAGCGAATTTTGGTGACTTCTACTTAAACAAAAACCCTCAACGCGTAAGCGATGAGGGTTTTTGGAATTTAATCTTGACGATGACCTACTCTCACATGGGGAAACCCCACACTACCATCGGCGATACATCGTTTCACTGCTGAGTTCGGGATGGGATCAGGTGGTTCCAATGTTCTATGGTCGTCAAGAAATTCGGGTACCGAGTCGTGCCTTGCGGCGCGCTTCAGCAAATCGGGTATGTGACAGTCAGTCGTTCAGGTGTTGTTCGTGACCGCAAACCTTCGGTTCGTGTCATCTCCACAGTCACCGCAATCTGGCCTTTCGATCAAATTGCTTGGGTGTTATATGGTCAAGCCTCACGGGCAATTAGTATTGGTTAGCTCAACGCCTCACAGCGCTTACACACCCAACCTATCAACGTCGTAGTCTTCGACGGCCCTTCAGGGAACTCAAGGTTCCAGTGAGATCTCATCTTGAGGCAAGTTTCCCGCTTAGATGCTTTCAGCGGTTATCTTTTCCGAACATAGCTACCCGGCAATGCCACTGGCGTGACAACCGGAACACCAGAGGTTCGTCCACTCCGGTCCTCTCGTACTAGGAGCAGCCCCTCTCAAATCTCAAACGTCCACGGCAGATAGGGACCGAACTGTCTCACGACGTTCTAAACCCAGCTCGCGTACCACTTTAAATGGCGAACAGCCATACCCTTGGGACCGGCTTCAGCCCCAGGATGTGATGAGCCGACATCGAGGTGCCAAACACCGCCGTCGATATGAACTCTTGGGCGGTATCAGCCTGTTATCCCCGGAGTACCTTTTATCCGTTGAGCGATGGCCCTTCCATACAGAACCACCGGATCACTAAGACCTACTTTCGTACCTGCTCGACGTGTCTGTCTCGCAGTCAAGCGCGCTTTTGCCTTTATACTCTACGACCGATTTCCGACCGGTCTGAGCGCACCTTCGTACTCCTCCGTTACTCTTTAGGAGGAGACCGCCCCAGTCAAACTACCCACCATACACTGTCCTCGATCCGGATAACGGACCTGAGTTAGAACCTCAAAGTTGCCAGGGTGGTATTTCAAGGTTGGCTCCACGCAGACTGGCGTCCACGCTTCAAAGCCTCCCACCTATCCTACACAAGCAAATTCAAAGTCCAGTGCAAAGCTATAGTAAAGGTTCACGGGGTCTTTCCGTCTAGCCGCGGATACACTGCATCTTCACAGCGATTTCAATTTCACTGAGTCTCGGGTGGAGACAGCGCCGCCATCGTTACGCCATTCGTGCAGGTCGGAACTTACCCGACAAGGAATTTCGCTACCTTAGGACCGTTATAGTTACGGCCGCCGTTTACCGGGGCTTCGATCAAGAGCTTCGCTTGCGCTAACCCCATCAATTAACCTTCCGGCACCGGGCAGGCGTCACACCCTATACGTCCACTTTCGTGTTTGCAGAGTGCTGTGTTTTTAATAAACAGTCGCAGCGGCCTGGTATCTTCGACCGGCGTGGGCTTACGCAGTAAATGCTTCACCCTCACCGGCGCACCTTCTCCCGAAGTTACGGTGCCATTTTGCCTAGTTCCTTCACCCGAGTTCTCTCAAGCGCCTTGGTATTCTCTACCCAACCACCTGTGTCGGTTTGGGGTACGGTTCCTGGTTACCTGAAGCTTAGAAGCTTTTCTTGGAAGCATGGCATCAACCACTTCATGTTCTAAAAGAACACTCGTCATCAGCTCTCGGCCTTAAGATCCCGGATTTACCTAAGATCTCAGCCTACCACCTTAAACCTGGACTACCAACGCCAGGCTGGCCTAGCCTTCTCCGTCCCTCCATCGCAATAACCAGAAGTACAGGAATATTAACCTGTTTTCCATCGACTACGCTTTTCAGCCTCGCCTTAGGGACCGACTAACCCTGCGTCGATTAACGTTGCGCAGGAAACCTTGGTCTTTCGGCGTGGGTGTTTTTCACACCCATTGTCGTTACTCATGTCAGCATTCGCACTTCTGATACCTCCAGCAAGCTTCTCAACTCACCTTCACAGGCTTACAGAACGCTCCTCTACCGCATCATCATAAGATGATACCCGTAGCTTCGGTGCATGGTTTGAGCCCCGTTACATCTTCCGCGCAGGCCGACTCGACTAGTGAGCTATTACGCTTTCTTTAAAGGGTGGCTGCTTCTAAGCCAACCTCCTAGCTGTCTAAGCCTTCCCACATCGTTTCCCACTTAACCATGACTTTGGGACCTTAGCTGACGGTCTGGGTTGTTTCCCTTTTCACGACGGACGTTAGCACCCGCCGTGTGTCTCCCATGCTCGGCACTTGTAGGTATTCGGAGTTTGCATCGGTTTGGTAAGTCGGGATGACCCCCTAGCCGAAACAGTGCTCTACCCCCTACAGTGATACATGAGGCGCTACCTAAATAGCTTTCGAGGAGAACCAGCTATCTCCGAGCTTGATTAGCCTTTCACTCCGATCCACAGGTCATCCGCTAACTTTTCAACGGTAGTCGGTTCGGTCCTCCAGTTAGTGTTACCCAACCTTCAACCTGCCCATGGATAGATCGCCCGGTTTCGGGTCTATTCCCAGCGACTAGACGCCCTATTAAGACTCGCTTTCGCTACGCCTCCCCTATTCGGTTAAGCTCGCCACTGAAAATAAGTCGCTGACCCATTATACAAAAGGTACGCAGTCACCCAACAAAGTGGGCTCCCACTGCTTGTACGCATACGGTTTCAGGATCTATTTCACTCCGCTCTCCGCGGTTCTTTTCGCCTTTCCCTCACGGTACTGGTTCACTATCGGTCAGTCAGTAGTATTTAGCCTTGGAGGATGGTCCCCCCATATTCAGACAAGGTTTCTCGTGCCCCGTCCTACTCGATTTCATTGCAAAGGGATTTTCGCGTACAGGGCTATCACCCACTATGGCCGTCCTTTCCAGAACGTTCCGCTAATCTCAATACAACTTAAGGGCTGGTCCCCGTTCGCTCGCCACTACTAAGGGAATCTCGGTTGATTTCTTTTCCTCAGGGTACTTAGATGTTTCAGTTCCCCTGGTTCGCCTCTTGCACCTATGTATTCAGTACAAGATAACCATCTTATGATGGCTGGGTTCCCCCATTCAGACATCTCCGGATCACAGTCTGTTTGCCGACTCCCCGAAGCTTTTCGCAGGCTACCACGTCTTTCATCGCCTCTGACTGCCAAGGCATCCACCGTATGCGCTTCTTCACTTGACCATATAACCCCAAGCAATCTGGTTATACTGTGAAGACGACATTCGCCGAAAGTTTGCATTTCACAAACTTTACCTTAGCCCGGACACACACCAGTGAAAGAGGTGCCCGGTCTATATTTCTTTCTATCACATACCCAAATTTTTAAAGAACGATCTAATCAAAGACTAGAAATCAACATTCACGCATCAATCCTCAGGATCGATGGAATGCTCATTTCTAAGCTTTCAAACAGAAGCAGTAAGTGGTGGAGCCAAGCGGGATCGAACCGCTGACCTCCTGCGTGCAAGGCAGGCGCTCTCCCAGCTGAGCTATGGCCCCGTATTTCTACAGGCGTTTCCCACACAAAATTGGTGGGTCTGGGCAGATTCGAACTGCCGACCTCACCCTTATCAGGGGTGCGCTCTAACCAACTGAGCTACAGACCCAATTTCGAGCTTGTAGCCGCTAGCTTGGAGCTATCAGCTTGGAGCTTAAAGCTGCTTCTAATCGTCTTCTTCAATGAATCAAGCAATTCGTGTGGGTGCTTATGGTGCAGCTGAGTCGTCGATTAAGGAGGTG